>JACCVA010000465.1 GCA_013698435.1 Nocardioidaceae bacterium
ACCACGACGCGGACCCCGCCCAGCCGACCCGCTCGGCCAGCACCGTCGCCGGCATCGACCACGTGTGGTCCAGCAGGTCGCGGACCTGTTGCTCGAACGGCGCGAAGCTCGTCGGCACCAGCGCACGTGAGTAGGACGGCGGATCGGTCGAGGCGATCGCCCTGGCCACCGTGTTCCTCGAGATCCCCAACTGCCTGGCGATCTGCGCCTGCGGCAACCGCTCGCTCACATGCAGCCTGCGGATCAATGCCCAGTCTTCCAAAGTGATCACTTCTCCATCCTGGATAGGTGCTCACTTTTCGAGCGTCACATCTGCTCAGTTTTCAAGCGGCATCGACACAAACCGCTAATTTCGCCTACAACGGAGGCGAGGGTACTGCGACTCAGTGTCGCCAGAAACACACGTCTGATCTCATCTTGGGTGCCGACGCAGTTTTCGCGCTCGGGGATACTCAGTACACCACTGGCGCCTTGTCGCAGTACAAAGCCGTTGACGATCCGACATGGGGGAGGATGAAGTCCGTAAGAGGAATAGTCAAGACCTGTGGATCGGTGTGTCACGCGACTTGCTGATCACCTGCTGATTCGTCGGATCGTTCGACGAGGATGCCCTTCTCGAACTGGGCACCGGCACGGACCAGAGCGACGAGGTGGGGTGCGTTGACGGCCCGCCACCTGGCTTGGGCTGACTCGATGAGCTTGAACGCCATGGCGACCCCGGCGGCCCTCGAGCCGGGTCCCTTGGTGACCCGCTGCCGAAGCCGTACGGTCGCGAAGGTTGACTCGATGGGGTTCGTCGTGCGCAGATGAATCCAGTGCTCGGCCGGGTAGTCGTAGAATGCGAGTAGCACGTCGAGGTGCTCGGTGATCTTGGCGACAGCCTTGGGCCACTTGGCGCCGTAGAGGTCGGCGAACGCTTTGGCCGCCTCGAGGGCGTGGTCCTTGTCCTCGGCGTTGTAGATCTCCGCGAGCGCGGCCTTCGCGCCGGGATGCGCGGACTTGGGCAGTGCGGCAAGGACATTGCCTGATGCGTGGAACCAGCAGCGTTGCTCCTTGGTGTCGGGGAAGACCTCGCGCAGCGCCTTCCAGAACCCCAGCGCGCCGTCGCCGATGGCCAGTACCGGCGCGGTCATCCCACGGCGCTTGCAGCTGCGGAGCAGGTCGGACCACGACTCGGAGGATTCACGGTGCCCGTCGGCGAGCGGGTCGAGTTCCTTGGTGCCGTCGGCACGGACGCCGAGGATTACCAGCAGGCATACCTTGTCCTGCTCCAGGCGGACTTTGAGGTGGATCCCGTCGACCCAGCAGTACACGTAGTCGGTGTCCTTCAGCGTGCGCCTGTTGAACGCCTCGGCGTCGTCTTGCCACTGCGTGGTGAGCCGGGTGATCGTCGCCGCCGACAGACCCGCGCTGGTGCCGAGGAACTGCTCCAACGCGGGCACGAAGTCACCCGAGGACAGGCCGTGCAGGTAGAGCAACGGCAACACCTCGGCGACCTGCGGCGACTTGCGGGCCCAGGCTGGCAGAATCGACGAGGCGAACCGCATCCGCTGACCGGTCACCTCTTCGGTGCGCTTGTCGTTGACCCGCGGCGCCCGCACCGGCACCGCTCCCGCAGCCGTGGCGACCTCCCTGGTCTGGTGGTGGCCGTTGCGGACCACCAGCCGGTGACCGGCCTCGTCGACCTCGCCAGCGAAGGCGTCGACGTACGCGGCGACCTCGGCCTGCAACGCCGCAGCGAGCATCGCCCTCGCACCGTCACGGACCAGCTCGTCAAGCAACGACCCACCCACCGCAGCGGCGACGTGTGCGTTGGACTCGGACTCTTCCTGGACTACCTTGAGCATGGGCGTACCTTCCCGAACCAGCGCTCCAACGCCGGCCCTGATCAGACCATCGGATTTCAGATCATCCTCGGGAAGGTGCGCTCCTTCACGTCACCCGGCCGAGGGCCATCCACAGGTTCCGATCATTGCTCAGACCGACACGCGCTTGGGGTGCAGAGGATTGTGGTAGTCCGCGATCTTGACGCCGGTGGCCGGACAGGTGCCGGACCACACACCCACGTAGGCATAGCCCTTGTGCGCCCACACGTCGGCGTTCAG
>JACCVA010000461.1 GCA_013698435.1 Nocardioidaceae bacterium
CCCCTGCTCGGCAGCCATCTCCAGCGTCAGGTCGATCGGGAACCCGTAGGTGTCGTGCAGCTGGAACGCCTTCTCACCGGACAGCTGGGCGCCGCCGCTCTGCTTGGTCTGGCTCGCAGCGAGGTCGAACATCGTCGTACCGGACTTCAGCGTCTGCCGGAACGCGTCCTCCTCGGCGTAGACCACCTGCGAGATCCGGCTCCACTCGGCGTCGAGCTCGGGGTAGGACTCGCGCATCTTGGCGTAGGAGACCGGCAGCAGCTCCGGCAGCGTGACGTCGTCGACGCCGAGCAGCCGCATCGACCGGACGACGCGACGAAGGATGCGACGCAGCACGTAGCCGCGCGCCTCATTGCCCGGACGCACCCCGTCGGCGACCAGCATCAGCCCGCTGCGCACGTGGTCGGCCACGATCCGCAGCCGCACGTCGTCCTCGTGGTTGGCGCCGTAGGTCTTGCCTGCCAGCTCTGCCGCCCTGCCCAGCACGGGGAAGACCTCGTCGACCTCGTAGATGCTGCCCTTGCCCTGCAGCAGCATCGCCATCCGCTCGAGTCCCATGCCGGTGTCGATGTTCTTGCGCGGAAGCTCACCGGCGATGTCGAAGTCGTCTTGAGCACGCACGGCGCTGAGGCGGACCTGCATGAAGACGAGGTTCCAGAACTCCAGGTAGCGATCGCCGGCCTTCTCGATGTCGCCATCGGGACCGAACTCAGGGCCGCGGTCGTAGAAGATCTCCGAGTCCGGGCCGCCCGGCCCGGGGATGCCCATGTGCCAGTAGTTGTCCTTCCTGCCCAGGCGGTGGATGCGGCTGTCGTCGAGTCCGGCGACGCGCTTCCAGATCGCGACGGACTCGTCGTCGTCGAGATACACCGACACGTGCAGGCGGGAGATGTCCATGCCGTAGCCGCCGTCGGACTGGGGTCTCGTCACGAGGTCCCAGGCGTGCTCGATCGCGCCCTCCTTGAAGTAGTCCCCGAACGAGAAGTTGCCGTTCATCTGGAAGAACGTGCCGTGCCGGTCGGTCTGACCGACCTCCTCGATGTCGATGGTCCGAACGCATTTCTGGACGCTGACCGCGCGGTCGTACGGCGGCAGCTCCTGGCCCAGGAAGTACGGCACGAAGGGCACCATGCCGGCGTTGACGAAGAGCAGGTTCGGGTCGTCGAGCAGCAAGGAGGCACTGGGGACGACGGTGTGGTCGCGGCGCTCGAAGTGAGCGAGGAACCTGCGTCGGATCTCAGCGGTCTCCATCGGGGCTGCGTCCTCCTCGGTCGCCTTCGGTGGGTGTGCGTTCGATCAGGTGAGGGCCGGTGGCGCCCAGCCGTAGCTGCTCACGCAGCTGCGTCTCACGCTCGGTCCTCCCAGCCTTGACCTCGTCACCGAAGACACGTGCGCCCGCCCGCCACGCGGCGACCCGGGCGCCGACGCCGTCGGGGGTGAACGCCTCGGCGGTCCGGCGCGCCTTGACCAGGCCGTAGACGGCCGTCGCCGCGCCGGCGGCGAACCACAGCGCCCTGCTCATGGTCTCCACCTCGGGTTCACGGTCTCCACCCTTGCGAGGGTGCCTGCTCGGCCCGCCGACGTCGACGGGTTTTCCGCTGCTGGCGCAGCTCTTTGCGCACGACGTAGGCGATCCGCATCCGCTGCTCCTCCCGCAGCGCTCGACGCACGCCGTGGGCGAAGGATGCCACCTTGATGAGCGGGTCGCCGAGCGTCACTGACGCGACTTGGGCAGTCGTCGGCGCAGGCCCGTAGTCGACGTCGAGGTGTGTGATCACGGTGATGTCTTCGTCGGCAGGCTCACCCGGGTGCAGCCCGCCTGGTACGTCGGCGAGGCCGGACGGTGTCGGCACCAGGTCCGGGGTAGGGGCCGGGACGGACATCGGCGTGGCTGCCGGGCTGCGCTGCAGCTGCTCCACCTGTCGGGAGAGCAGCGAGAGCCGTCGCGCCAGGCCGACCACACCCACGGCAAGCAGCACGATGGCGAGCGCGCAGCCCGCGACCACCACCTGCCCGACCGTCATCTGACCTGCCCTTCTCGGAGTTCAACAGTCCGCCACCCTACCCGTCGGCGTCGCCTTCCCCGACTTCGCTCAGGATCGCCTTGATTCGCTCCAGCCGGTCGGCGTACTGCGCCTCCGCCCCGTGCCTGGTCGGTGTGTAGTAGGTGACGTCGAGCAACGGCCCCGGCGCGTGCCGCTGGGGTGCAACACCGCGAGGGTCGTCGTGGGCGTAGAGGTAGCCCTCCCCGTGCCCGAGGGTGGTGGCGCCGCCGTAGTGGGCGTCGCGCAGGTGAGCGGGCACGGCACCGATCTTGCCGGCGCGGACGTCGCCGATCGCCGCGTTGACGGCACTGATGACGGCGTTGGACTTCGGTGCGAGCGTCAACGCGATCACCGCCTGTCCGAGGTTCAGCCTGGCCTCCGGCATGCCGATCAGCTGGACAGCCTGCGCCGCGGCGACGGCGGTCTGCAGCGCGGTGGGGTCGGCGAGCCCGATGTCCTCGCTGGCCAAGATGACGAGCCGACGGGCGATGAAGCGCGGGTCCTCACCGGCCTCCACCATCCGGGCGAAGTAGTGCAGCGCGGCGTCGACGTCGCTGCCACGGACCGACTTGATGAACGCGCTGATCACGTCGTAGTGCTGGTCACCGTCCCGGTCGTAGCGCACCGCGGCGCGGTCGACGGCCGCCTCGAGAGCCCCGAGCGTGATCGTGGCCGTCTCGAGCGACTCCGACGCCCTGGCGGCCGCCTCCAGGTACGTAAGGGCCCGACGCGCGTCGCCACCCGCGAGCCGCACGAGCTGGTCGGCCGCGTCCTCGTCCAGAGTCAGCTGGCCGGCGAGCCCCCGGTCGTCGACGAGTGCGCGCGCCACCACGTCGCGGACGGCGTCGTCGGTGAGAGGTTCGAGGGTGAGCAGCAGCGACCTGGACAGCAACGGTGAGATGACCGAGAAGAAGGGGTTCTCGGTCGTGGCGGCGATGAGGGTCACCCACCTGTTCTCGACTCCGGGCAGCAACGCATCCTGTTGCGCCTTGCTGAAGCGGTGCACCTCGTCGACGAAGAGGACCGTCTCTCGTCCCCCGGCGGCCAGCTGCCGGCGTGCCGAGTCGATGACCTCGCGCACCTCCTTGACACCCGCCGACACCGCCGAGACCTCGACGAACCGTCGGTTCGTCTGGGCCGCCACGATGGCGGCGATGGTCGTCTTGCCGGTGCCCGGCGGGCCCCACAGCATCAGTGCGGTGGCCTGGTCGGCCTCGACAAGTCGGCGCAACGGTGAGCCGTCGGCGAGCAGGTGATCTTGCCCGGCGAGCTCGTCCAGAGTCTGGGGGCGCATCCGGACGGCGAGGGGAACCGCCCGATGCCGGCTGTCAGCGAGGCTGCCGCCCAGGGTGGGTGCCGTCCTCGCTGTGGGAGCGACGTCGAAGAGTGCGTCGTTGTCCACCGCCTCACCCTCTCACGCGGGCGAGGGTGAGCCGATCTGGTGACTCAGCTGACCTCGAGCTTCGGGGACATGTCGTCATCCTCGACCTGAGCTGCGATATCGCCCTCGGCCATTGCCACGACCTGCAATGGCTCGGCGAAGTGGCAGGCCACCTCACGACCGCCGATCTGGAGCAGCGGCGGTTCCTGCTCGGCGCAGATGTCCTGGGCTTTCCAGCACCGCGTCCGGAACCGGCATCCCGACGGCGGGTTGACCGGGCTCGGGACGTCGCCCTCGAGCCGGATCCGCTCGCGCCGGCCGCCGATAGCCGCCTGCTTCACATCGGGTGCCGACGACAGCAAGGCCTGCGTGTAGGGATGGTGCGGGGTGTTGTAGATGCTGTCTCGCTCGCCCATTTCCACGATCTTGCCGAGGTACATGACGGCGATTCGGGGGCAGAAGTGCCGGACGATCGCCAAGTCGTGCGCGATGAACAGGAACGCGATGTTGAACTCGCGTTGCAGGTCCTGCAGCAGGTTGACCACCTGTGCCTGGATCGACACGTCGAGCGCGGATACCGGCTCGTCGGCGACGATGAGCTTCGGCCGGAGCGCCAGGGCTCTCGCGATTCCGATGCGCTGGCGCTGCCCTCCGGAGAACTCAAAGGGGTAGCGGTTGTAATGCTCTGGGCTGAGCCCCACCAGCTCCAGCAACTCTTGAACGTTCTTCTTGACGTCGTCCCCTGACGCTATGCCGTGAAGCGCGATCGGGTCTCCGACGATTTGGCCGACCCGTTTGCGCGGGTTGAGCGACGCATAGGGG
>JACCVA010000124.1 GCA_013698435.1 Nocardioidaceae bacterium
CCGGAGCGCGTGATCGCGCTTCGAAAGATGTGCGACACCAACGAGCAAGTCTGCCACAGGTGGTTCGTAACCAAGAAATCGAGCAGGTCTCGTCAGGGCTGCCGTGACTTCGCCATGCGTACGACGCCGGGATCGGCGGCGCCGTCGGGGCCGATGAACGGCTCGCCGGTACGCCGATAGCCCGCCCGCGCGTACATCCGCAGGTTGGCACCGCTCGCCGCGCCGGTAAAGAGCGCCAACCGGTCGACGTCGTCAGGAGCTGCCTGCTCGGCGTACTCGAGCAGCCACTTGCCGAGCCCTCGGCCCTGCACGTCGGGCGCCACCATCAGCCGGCCGATCTCCCAGTCCTGGCCGCGGCGACCCGCTCTGACCGAGGCCACCAGCCGCCCCGCCGACCGCACCACCCAGGTGGACCAGGCATCAAGACCGGCGCGCACGTCGGCGAGCGTCTCGACGAGCGCCGGCAGGAAGAGCGCGTCGTTCAGCTGCGCCTCGCCCACCCAGCAGCACCGCTGCAGGGTGAGCAGCTCCGCGGCGTCGCCTGGCTGGGCGAGCCGTACGTCGAGGTCACCACCGACAGCGTCAGCGGCCGAGACGGTGGCGCTGGGATGCAGCAGGTCGGGGCGACGAGCCGCCGTACGACGCAACGACTGCTCGTGCCGCCACTGCGCGATGTGCGCGTGGTGGCCGGACATGAGCACATCAGGTACGTCGAGCCCCCGCCAGCTCTGAGGTTGGGTGTAGACGGGGTACTCGAGCAACCCGTCGTCGGTGTGGTGAGACTCCTCCGCCAACGACGCAGGGTTGCCGAGTACGCCCGGCAGCAGCCGGACGACCGCCTCGATGACGACCATGGCGGCGACCTCACCGCCGTTGAGCACGAAGTCACCGATGCTGACCTCGTCGACGGGGATCCGGCCGGCGTAGTGGTCGATGACGCGCTGGTCGATGCCCTCGTAACGACCGCAGGCGAAGATCAGCCGGTCCTCAGCGCTGAGTCGTGTGGCAGTGGCCTGGGTGAACCGCTTGCCGGAAGGCGTCAACACGACGAGGCGGGTGGAGTGCGCGAGCGTCGTGTCCTGCTGACCGAGGAGGTCGTCGAGGGCCTCCCCCCACGGCTCGGGCTTCATCACCATGCCGGCGCCACCGCCGTACGGGGTGTCGTCGACGGTGCGATGCCGGTCGTGCGTCCAGTGCCTGAGGTCGTGCGTGTGCAGATCGACCAGTCCGGCGTCGCGTGCCCTACCGAGCAGCGACAGCTCCAGCGGGGCAAGATACGCCGGGAAGATCGAGACGACGTCGATGCGCATGCTCAGGCCCCGGCGTCGGGTCGGCTGGTGTCGGCGCCGACGTGCTGGGCGTCGTCTGAGGTTGCATTCCTGGACAGCAGACCGGGCCGGTCGGTGAGCACCAGACGTCCAGCGTCGACATCGACAACGGGCACGAGTTCGTGCACGAACGGCACCAAGACCTCGCCTTCCGCCCGGCGCACGGCAAGCAGGTCGTGTGCCGGCAGGTGGAGCACCTCGCAGACCTCGCCGACGACCTCACCGGTGTCGGTTTCGACGCGGAGGCCGACCAGCTGGTGGTCGTAGAACTCCTCGGGGTCGTCGGGGCGCTCGTCTCGCGGCACCTGGACCCGCAGCTCGGTTCCCCGCAGCGTCTCAGCGACCGTGCGGTCCTGCACCTCGGCGAAGTGAACGATCAGTCGGCCGCTGTGCCAGCGACTCGACTCCACCGTGAGGCGACCCAGCGGCGTGCTGAAGACGGTGCCGTCAGCCAGCCGTTTGTCAGGCTCATCGGTGCGGACGTCCACCCCGACGTCGCCACGAAGCCCGTGCGCGCGCCCGACCTTGCCCACGAGCAGATCGATGCCCGTCATTTCGGCTGCCTGGCCAGCGGCGTCAGCGACGCTTGTCGACGTCGACGAAGTCGATGCGGACGCCGTCTTGACCACTCAGCGCCTCGAGCACCGTACGGAGCGCGGTCGCGGTGCGGCCCGCACGGCCGATCACCCGTCCGAGGTCGTCGGGGTGCACTCGCACCTCGAGGGTCTCGCCGCGACCAGTGAACCGAGGGTTGCGGCCCCGGTTCTGCCGGGTCCGCACGCTGACGTCATCCGGATTGTCGACGATGCCGCGGACAAGGTGGTCGAGCGCATCGGTGAGCATGCTCAGGCCTTGCCCTCGTCAGGTGTCGACGTCGGCTCGGCAGGAGCGTCGGCCGCCTCGGCGGCCTCGGCAGTCGCCTCGTCGGCGACGGGTGAGCTCTCCTCGACGGGTGTCTCCTCGTCGGGTGTCTCCTCGTCGGGTGTCTCCTCGTCGGGTGCGATCTCGTCGGATGTGGCCCCGTCGGCAGTGACTTCGTCTGCCGGCGGGGCGTCTGCGGTCGAAGTGTCGGCAGCGGGTGCCTCGGCAGCGGGTGCCTGCGCTGCAGGTGCATCGACAGCGGGTGCCTCGGGTGCCTCCGCCTCAGGTGCCTCGGCCGCGGGGGTCGGGGCGGCCTTCTTGGCGGCAGTCTTCTTCGCCGTGACCGCTTCTGTCTTCGGCTCGCTCTCGACGTCCTTGAGGGCCTCGTTGAAGATCTCGGTCTTGTCGCGACGCG
>JACCVA010000023.1 GCA_013698435.1 Nocardioidaceae bacterium
CACGCCACCGCTCGACCAGGACGAGCTGGCGTACTTCGACGCGGTTGCCACGAACGATTCCGCCGGCGACGTGATGGGCGAGGGCCTGCTGGCCGACATCGCTCGCGAGCTGGTGTCGATTATGCGCCGCGACATCCGCACCGACTGGACCGTGCGTGAGGACGTCCGGGCCAAGCTGCGGACCTCGATCAAGCGGCTCTTGGTTAAGCACGGGTACCCGCCGGACCAGCAGCCGGGCGCGATCAAGTTGGTGATGGATCAGATGGAGGCCATGGCGCCTCGGTACGCCCAAGCAAAGAACGACGGAACCAACAGAGGACATGTTGGATGACGCTGGCATTAGGCCACTTGGCCCCGTACGCGTCCTCGAGCGCCTTCGCGGCCTGCTGGGCGTGCTCCTCGTCCTCGGCGTTCCAGATCTCGGTCAACGCGGCCTTCGCGTCGGGCTGGGTCGTCTTGGGGTGCTGGTAACGGCTGTCCCGGTGAGCGTTCCTCATATGGGAATCAGAGTCGGTCGTGGGTGTGCAGGGTGGTGACGGCTTGCAGAGTGACCAGTCCGCGCCATTCGAGGGTTTGTGCTGGGGACCAGCCGAGGAAGTCGAAAGTCCAGCCGCCGTCGTCTTGTTGCTCACTCTCGAGGCGGTCCAGGTCATCGGAGAGTTGGGTGTCGGTGAACAGCGCCCTGCTTGGTCGGCCGGGTCTGGGCGAAAGGGTCAGCGGAGTTAGCTTCTCGTCGGCTGTCCCTCCCGGTACGGGGACGGTCCCGTCCTCGCGCAGCAGCCCGGACAGTTGCTGGATCGTTGGCCGTGCGCGAGCGTCGTCGGGGCAGTTGTCGAGGAAATCCAGCGCGAACTTGAGCCAGTACCCGCTGAGCTCGTCGGGCTGTTGCAGCCGTTCCCAGCACCAACTCGTGGCCCGATCTAGCCAATCACTTCGGACGGCAGCAGCGGCGAGGACGCCGGCCAGCCCGAAGGTCAGGTGCGACCCTTTTTCGGAAGGAACCATCCACGGCGCGTGGGGATACTGCGCTGCCGAGGGGAGCACAAACGGCACTCCGCCGTCGGGGTGGGCGACGCCGCTGATCCAACTTGTGAGGTCCGCGACCATCTGCTCGTCGAGCGCGTCGATTTCCGCCAGGACCTCCAGGCCGTGCAGGGCTGAGGTGGTTTCGCTGTGGGGGCTGCGCACGTCAGGTTCGAGGGCGTGTCCAAGCCCCCCGTCAGGGTTGCGGTAGCCGCGGAGGACCTGGACTACGGTGTCAGGTGCGTCACCGTCGAAATGGACGGCGGCGCGTCGGCGGTCGAGCAGCCGGGCGTTCGTGAGGATGAACTCGCGGGCAGCGGAGAGGTCAGCGGACATGTGGTCACGTTAGTTAGGCGTCGGCGCCGGGTCTTTCAAGAATCGGACAGGGGTCTGGCCCGTCAGGCGCCGGACTTCCTCATTCATGTGGGCTTGGCTTGCGTAACCGGCTGCGATCGCGCGGTCAGCCAGTGGCGCCTTCGTAGGTCGCGAGAGTTGGCGCAGCCGAAGGATGCGAGCCAAGGTCTTGGGTCCGTAGCCGACCGCGGCCGTCACCCGTCTATGCAAGCTGCGCTCACTCACCCCCAAATCACGGGCCACGTCACTGACCCGGCTGCCGGAGGTCGACAGACGTGCCGCGGCTGCTGCGACGAGGGGGTCTGGCATGGGAGTACGACCAAGGGCCCATTCGACCAAGATCGCCCGACGTCTCGACGACTCACCGTCAGCCAGGTCTTCAATAAGCTGGTACTCGGACCCGCCCAGGATGGCATCAGCGAACACCTGCTGATCACGGACCTCGCTGGCGGGGATCCCCAGGAATCCACCCGCGGCTCCAGGGCGGAATCTCACCCCTAAGGACCACAACGCAGCGGGCAGCCAAACTTCCCGGGGTCCGGTGTCCGGGCCAGCGATCACGAGCTCGCGATCGGCCAACCAAATCAGATCGACACACCCGTCGGGGACAATGAGTTGCAGACTGTCCGCGGCAGGCCGCTGCTCCCAGGTGCAGGCTATTCGGGCGTCCGCCACACCCGGTCGCACCGGATACTCGCGGTAAACAGATCCGCTCACCGACGCCGAACTGGCCTTCACCAGCCCGATGCTAGTGGGCTGAGCTTCACCAAGTCCGCTATCGAAGGCAGCTACCAGCAGACGACCCGTGACTGGAGAACATCTTGCGATACGGCGACTGCGCCCGAGGTAGATCCCCCTCCACTCTGCCATCTCACGGGACGACCAGGACCAACCAGCGGCCCGGCCGGATCCCAGCGTCGCCGCAGAGGGATCGGCGACCGAGACAGCGTTCGGCCCTATCCCGTCTTCATTGCGGCGATGCGGGGCCTTGCCAAGTGACCGGACCTCTACGGGAACCGCCCACTGCGCCAACCAGGGCCTGGCTCGGGTGGTTTCGCCCTGGAGACGGCGGTCGCCGACGGTGTTTGGGAAGATGCTCGCTTGGCGATCGGTGACCGGAACGGCTTCCACGTCGCGGCCGCCGGCTCCATGCACATTTCAGCGGTAAAAGCTCTCGACCGGGCGGCGTGCCTCCTCGAGCAGGGCCGGTCCGACGTGGCGGACGTCCGCGGCATCCGGATTCTGGAAACCGGGTGGCTTCAGGGCATCCAGTTGGTCGGTGTCGAGCGCGAATACCACCCGACCGATCCGCGCCCTCCGGATGGCGTTCGCGCACATCGGACAGGGCCGACAGCTGGTGTACATGGTCGTCGCTTGGGCATCGGCGATCGGCACGTGACGGGCGGCCCACCGCGCAAGCTTCAACTCCGGGTGCGCGGTGATGTCGTCATCGGTGACGGTCGTGTTGCGGTCCTCGGCAAGGATGGCGCCGGCAGCGTTGACCAGGATCGAACCGAACGGCGGGTCGCCGGCCGCCCCTGCTTCGCCGGCGAGGGCAATCGCCCGGCGGAGGTGGGAGAGGTCGGTGTCATCCACGTCGCGTTCCTGCTTCCGGTTCGTCTGGCAGGTGCAAGGTCCCCTCGGCTGCGATCATGCCCGAGCCGCTGACCCGCACCCGCTCACCGGCCACCGTGACGCGGATCCGGCTCGGCCTGCCGAGTGAGTACCCCTGCTCGATGACCGCGGCGGTCCCGTCCGCCACGATGCCGTCGGCCACGAGCTGCGCCATGAGGGGTCCGGCCGCGGTGCCGGTGGCGGGGTCCTCGTGGATGCCCATCGTCGGGTTGAAGAACCGGCAGTAGGCGACCGCGTCTGCCGGATCGACGGGGTCGAGGCTGTAGATGTAGCAGCCCTCCCCGCCCGCCTTCCGTAGTACCGCCGCCAGTCGCGCGCTGTCGGGCACGGCCGCGTCGACGGCCGCACGGTCGCGCAGCGGGACCAGCAGATGCCCCGCTCCGGTGGAGACCACCTGGGTTGGGCGGCCGGCGTCAATATCGGCGCCCGACAGACCGAGCGCCGACGCCAGCTCACCTGGGTCGTCGACCGCGTGCCCGAACACCGGTGGCGACTGATCCATCGACACGACCGGCGGGCGACCGGGCGTCCGGTCCACTTCGACAGGCAGGAGGTACTCGCCGATCTGTTGGACGAAGCGAGAACGATTGGCAGCTACCCGACCGGTGGCTGTCAACCAGAGCCAGGCGCCGAGCGCGTTGTGCCCGGCGCCGAAGACCTCGGCGCCGATCGGGGTGAACGACTGCAGCCGCCAATCGGCCCCCGGGGCGGTGGGACGCAGGATGAACGTTGTCTCAGACTGGTTGAACTCTTGGGCGATCGCCCGTCGGGTTGTCAGGCCAAGGTTGTCGGCATTCGGCACCAACGCAACCGGGTTGCCGGCAAGCGGCCGTGACGCGAACACGTCTACGAACACGAACGGAGTCTCTGTCACCTGATCAACGCTATCCGGCTACCGGGCATCGGTACACGACGTATCGACGGCAAACCGGCCAGCACGCCGCAACTCTTGCGGCATGCTGGGACCATGACCGACACGCGTCCTCGTCCCAGACTCGACCCGGTCGACCAATCCTTGCTCGCGGCACTCCAACGAAATGCGCGGGCGCCACTCACCGAGCTCGCCGCGGACCTACACCTGGGAGTCTCCGCTACGCGGGCACGACTGCAAAAGCTGACGTCGTCCGGAGTCGTTAGCGGCTTCACCGCCGCCATCGACCCGCGCTCCCTCGGCTTTGCCCTGCATGCCGTCGTTCGAATGAAGGTGCACGGGTCGCTGTACGACAAAGTGGCCGAAGTGCTCGAGCGGGAACCCCAAATCGTGCGCTGCCTGCGAGTCACCGGTGAGTCCTGCTACGTCGCTGAAATTCTCGCCCGCGATATGAGCGACCTGGAACGCATCACCTCCGAGCTCGCCCGGATCGGGTCCATCACCACCGACCTGGTCTACGAGGTCGTCGCCGACCGGCCAACCCCCACCACGCATGTGGACGCGCCCCCCACGCCGTAGCCGACGTGGCCATCAACCGCCCGTGAACTGTTCCGATGGCGTTCCGATGACCGTTCGGCGGATTCTGGCGGTCATCGCAACACGACGTCGCCGATCAGCTCGAACGGCTTCTTGAACCCTAGTCGTTTGCGGGGTCGGTCGTTGAGCTCGTCGGCGACCCAGTCCAGGTCGGCGGCGCTGTGCGCGGTCAGGTCGGTGCCCTTCGGAAAGTACTGGCGCAGGCCATTGGTGTTCTCATTCGTGCCGCGCTGCCAAGGTGAGTGCGGGTCGCAGAAAAAGATGGCGATGTCGGCGGCGACGGTGACCTGTTTCCAGTCCCTCATCTCCACGCCCTGGTCCCAGGTCAGTGAGCCGCGCAGTGCCATCGGCAGCGTTTGGATCTTCGCGGCCAGGGCTGGCGCGACCTGCTCGGGCTTGTAGCCCGCCGGTAGGTGCACCAGCATCGTGTAGCCGGTCGCGCGCTCCACCAGTGTGCCGATGGCGGAGGCGTTCCTCTTGCCGATGATCAAGTCTCCCTCCCAGTGCCCGGGCACCGCGCGGTCGGTAGCCACGGCGGGCCGTTGGGCGATGTTGACCATGTCGGGCAGGACCCGGTTTTTGCGTTGGGCGCCTTGACGGTTGGGGACCCGCAGCGCCCTGCCAGTGCGCAGACACACGGCAAGCTCTCGGCGCAGGGCGCCACGGGACTGCACGTAGAGCGATTGGTAGATGGTCTCGGGTGACACCCGCATCTCCAGATCCTCGGGGAACTCCATGAGCAGGCGGCCGCTGATCTGCTCCGGGGAGTACTTGCGTTGTAGATCCTGCTCGACCTTCTCGCGCAGCACCACGTTGGTCACCAGTTTGGCCGGTTTGGGTCGGCTGGCCCTCTCGTAGGCCAACACGTGCGCGGAGCTGGCCCGATACCCGCCGCCAGAGCGGTGGTTGCGGGCCAGTTCCCGCGAGATCGTTGAGGGGCTGCGCCCAAGACGAGCCGCGATCGAGCGCATCGACTCCCCGCCAGCGCGACCCACAGCGATCTCCTCCCGCTCGGCGAAAGACAGGCAACGGCCCTTCAGATCGCGACCACGCCACGGACGTACCCCACCGGCCTCACGCACCCACCGCAAGCCGCGCCACCGATTGGTCCCTGCCACCGCAGCAGCATCGGTAAGGAACTCACCGCGCTGGACCGCAGCCCAGAAAGGCTGCACCATCTCGGCCACAAGCTGGTTAGAGAAACGCACCGTCATCAACACCTTCGAATCATCCAGGTGTTGCGATCACCGCGCGAACCCAAGGATCGCACTGCGGTACGGCGGACGCCGGTCTTGAGTCGAGATGCTGGCGGCTGGCCGCCCGCGGCGCTGTGGGGTCGATGGTAGTTGTGGTGGATGTTCCACACGCCGATCGCGGCTGATCGCTCGTCCTCGCGGGCGTACTCGCGGGCGTAGAGCAGCTCCTCGGCGAGGATGCGCTGGTAGCGCTCCACCTTCCCGTTGTGCTTGGGCGTGAAGGGCTTGGTCTTCTTGTGTCGGGTCCGGTTGGCGACGATGCGGGCGAAGTCGCCGGAGCGGTAGCAGGCACCGTTATCGGTGACGACCCGGTGGATGTGGGTGATGCCGTGCGCGGCGAACCACACCTTGGCCCGGGCCAGGAACGCGGCCGCAGTCTTGCCCTTCTCATCAGGCAGCGGCTCGGTATAGGCGAGTCGGGAGAACCCGTCCACGATCGAGTGCAGGTAGACGTAGCCACGCTTCGCACCGGCGGTCTTGGCCCGGTCGACTGTGCGGTGTTGGTCGGAGTCACGGCCGTGGATACGCCAGCCGCCGCCGTCGGGGATCCGGCCCACCTTCTTCACGTCCAGGTGGGCCATGTGTCCAGGCCAGCGGGCGGTGATCTTGCCCGGCTTGCGGTTGCTGTCCCCGCACGGGTCGAGGAACCGCCGGCGGCCCAGGCCGAGTCGGTCCAGGTGCCGGGTCACGGTGCGACGGTTGATCTCGAACCCGCCATCGGCCAGCTCGTGGGTGATCCGTTGCGCCGACCACTTGTTGTCCCGCCGCCAGGTCTCGATCTGGGCGATCACCGCCGCCGGGGTCGCGTTCGGACTCTCGTGCGGTGTCGAGGACCTGTCGTGCAGGCCGAGGTCGCCGTGGCGGCGCCAGCGGTTGACCCACTTGGAGGCACAGGCACGCGAGATCCCCATCTCGGCGGCCACGTGGGCGATCGGCCGGCGCTGGCAGCGCCGCACCAGACGCAGCCGGCCTTCATAGGACAGCGGGGCATTACGGTGAGACACGAGGGCAGGTCCTTTCGCTGGCTTCAGACGGATGAGTTGCTATGGCGCTACACATCCTTGCCGCGGAGGGCCTGCCCTTCTGCTACCTCAGCCTCACCGGCCTGTCCTCAACGTCCTGCCCCGCAACAACTAGCCGGCCAGCGCGCCGTGGAGCAGTGGATTAGCGGGCCTCTACAACGCGCAGCAGCTCGCTCCGTATAGCGATCGGTCTGCGGGGTCGATGGTTCACCCTGCTGGACGGGCCGCCGCCGACTGCCGGTGCTGGATCAGCGCTAGGTCTGCTCCGGCGGCGGTGAGGCACCGACGGCCAAGACGCTGCTAGCCCCACCTAGGGGTGTGATTTCGGCATGCTTCCAGCGTGGCAGACTCAGGGATCAGGGACCCGGCCACAGACCGCACCATCCGCTGGGCGATGCTGCTGCGATATCGA
>JACCVA010000052.1 GCA_013698435.1 Nocardioidaceae bacterium
AAGTTGGCAAACGTTGGAATCGGATGCGACGTATGCGTACAGGACGTGACACTAACGGCACCAGCGTCCAACAAGTTCGGCGAAGCGGTAGCGCACTTCGAGGGAGTTCCGGACTTTAGTCCCAACCGGGTGCTTAAGGCCGGCCCAACCGTCTTCCCACCCGCAGTCGCGAAACCCGGAGGGGTGGGTGACGCAAAGTACAGCCCGTTCATTCAAGCCAAAGGCTCAGAGACCGTCTACAACGCACCCATCGTGGCGACCGGAACCGGCGACTTCGACGTCGTCCACCACTCGAACACCGCCGATCGAGTGCTCAAGATCAACCCCGCCAAGAAGGCCGGTCCGGGGCAGTTCTACGCACCCTCGGTGGAGCTACTCATCATCAACGGTTTCGACTCCGGCCAGCCAATCCTCTACCTGAGCACGGAGGCATCTGACCCGGCCACCGCAACGCTCGAGCGGGCAACGTTCGTTCCCTTGTTGGGCAAGACGCCGTTCACGGGCGGTGACGACTTCCTCGGCTCGACGCGAGAGCGCATCTTCCCCTTCGTCAACGGCCAGACCGGTCTGAATAACCCCGAAGCACAAGGGCTTATCCACCTCATCAAGGACGGCTACGCCTCCGAGGATGCCTACTTGGGGAACAAAGATCTGATCCAGTCGCAGCGTCGAGGCGGTGACTCTCTCAATGTCCAAGGTGACTTCCCCACATTGACCGACCCGCACCGCAAGTTTGCCTACAGTCCCCTATGGGAGGCGCAGTTCTCCGAATGGACTGACAAGGCCATCCGACTGGGTCGAAACACTCGACAGACCGATGAGTTCCAGATCCTGAACCTTGCGGCTCGTCGACCTGATCTGCTTACCGGGCCCGAGGGAGCGCCGTTTGGCTCGACGAACATCCTGATCAACTGCCCAGTCATCGCGTTCACCGCGATGCGGCCGGTCGAAGAGGTGGTGGAGCCCATTCCTGGTGCCCAGGTCGAGACGGTGGGGTCGTTCCAGGCGCTGTCGCACTCCGGCTCGGACACTAGTCCGCCGGTGGGTCCCGTCGACGCTGGCGGTGGAGGCACTGCAGCCGGGACGGCCCCCCGAACCGCTGGAGACCGCGAGGCCGCCGTACCGGCGGCCACACGGCCCACTTCCGATCCTGCCGATCTCGCTGGGTGTGCTAGGTCTGGGTCTGGGCGCGTTCGTCATCGCCACGCTTCGGCGAGGACGTGTGCGCGTCGACCGCTGACTGACGACCGGGAGAATGCTGGGGACAGGCCAGCGAAAGCCTGTCCTTCCCGGCAAGCGGCTGGTGGCCCCGCGGCGGAGAGTGGACGTTATCGTGAGGGCCGTGGCCAGGTGGGACGACGTACGCCGGATCGCTTCGGCGCTGCCCGAGACGACGGAACTTCCGACGAAGGGCTGGCGTGGCGCGTCAAGGACAAGCTGTTCGCCTGAAAGCGACCGTTACGTCGAGGGGATCTGGAAGCGCTCGGCGACGCCCGCCCCCAAGGGGGACATCTTGGCCGCCAGAGTCCCCGACCTCGGGGCGAAGGAAGCTCTGCTGGCCGATAGCCCCGAGGTATGCTCCACGACTCCGCACTTCAACGGAAACTCAGTGATTCTCGTACGCCTGAACCACATCGCAGGTGCCCTCCACGATACCGAGCAATATTCGAACAACAGAGTCTGAGCCGACCATGGTCGGCTCAAGGCCAGGCTCCGACCGCTGAGTGGTCTCAAGACCTTCCGATCAACACGAATCCTTGCTACCGGCCACGCGTTCATCCAGAACCTCAGACGCAGCCCCTACGACATCGCCACCGACGCACCGGTCCATCACCGGCTACCGGCGGCGTTCGATGAGCTGGCGCTCGCCATCTGACTCCCCGACGTGCGACCGTTCAACCATGCCACCCGCTCGCGCAACGCAACAGAGCCGTCCGCTCTGTTCATGAGGCAGCGCCGCGAGTATGTCGCCGGGCCATTCCGACTCGCGCGGCGTAGGCGGTCGCGCTGAGACCGAAGGTCGCGGCGGTGAGCAACAACCACCGTTTCAGGAAGGGGTCCTGGGTCTGCCCTGTGGCCGCAACGTATGTGTCGGCGCCTTGCCCGAGGATACCGGGGAAGAACAGCAGAAAGAGCAATCCGCTGGCCAGCACCGGCACCCGCACGTAGTTGACCACAGGTACTGCTCGTTCGGCGCGCGGCGCCCGACACAAGAGACTTGTGAACGCGCGGTCGGCCAACACGTAAAGCGGAAAGAGGACGAGATCGTGCAACAGTGCGGCGCCGATGAACCACACCAAGATTCCTTGCCACCACACGTCGGGGTCCCAGAGCGCCGTCAGTCCGAGCACCCAGACGACGTAGCCGACCAGGGTTAAGCAGGCGAGCATTGCCAGTAGGTGGCGTGGGTGGGACCCGTAGAAGCCCCGAAACCGTCCGCGTGCGGTGCCCATGTCAGCTGCTCTCAAAGTCGATAGATCGGACCCATTTGGTGTTGTGCACGCCGGGCATGGCCGGAACGATGATGCGCGCTGGAAAGCCATGATCGGCCGACAGGTCCACCCCATTGACGCGCAGCGCGAGCAGAGAGTCAGGGTGCAGCACTTGGTTGGCTTGAAGCGAAGCCTGGTTGAACGTGCCTGACCGCTCCAAAGACTTCACGCTCGCGGAGCGCGGGTCAGGCACTCCTGCAAGCTCGGCCAGGGCGCCCAGCGGCACCCCTGTCCAGGTCTGGGTGGTCGACCATCCCTCCACGCAGGCGATCGGGAGCGTTGCGCTGTGCTGCGGCATCGTCAGTAGTTGGGGTCGGTCCAGCAACACCTCCCCGCCTTGTAGAGACAGCTGCCAGCGGACCCCTGTCTCGGTGGCCTTGATGCCGGCCGCACTGGCGGTGCGGTTGATCTCGAAGTCGTTGGGCCCCTCCCCCATGTCGCGGCCACGGGGGAGCAGGAACGACAGCGGCCGCGCAGCCCCACCGATCGTTTGTCCCAGCGCCATCACAGCGACCAGTAGAGACCCACCACCGACCAGCGCCAACACGCCGCGTCGGCTCATGGTGGCCGGACCAGGCTCCGCGGCCACCAGGCCATCCGGATCGGGTGGTTCGGGAAGCGTCGTCTCCCAAGAGGTATGCAGCTCGGAGCGCAAAGACCTCGATCTCAGTGAAGTGCGCATGCGGGGAAGCTTGATGCCCACGTGCAGAAGGAAGGCTGCAATGAACACCCAGGCCCCGAAGTAGTGAGCGGTGTAGAAGCTGAAACCGTAGATATAGTCGTATTGGATATCGAGCACCCCGGTGGCCAGCTCGAACAGGATCCCCCCGACCAGGAACAGCAGCGATATTCGCTCCAACAGCTGCGCCAGCGAGCGCGCCGGCGGCCAGTCGAACAGCTTCGGAATCACCGACCACAGTTTGGCCAGCACGATGGGGACGATGGTCAGTCCGAGCCCTATGTGCAGCCCCTGGTTGAGGCGGAACAGCCACGCCGGTCTGGTCGGCCAGTCGAACACAGGCAGGTGCAACCATCCGACCTCACCGGGGATAGCTTGGTTCAACTGCGGCGCATAGGCAATGTAGGACAGCAGCCCGGTGAGGATCACGATCGGCAGGCACACCAGAAGCACCGCGCCGAACACCGACGTCAGCCACGGTCCCCGCAACGGGCTGCGCCACGCCCGCGGATTTCCCAGCCCCGGGGGCCGATGCCGCTCCAACCCGCGCCACAGCCCAGCGGGAGACCCGTACGGGCGGTCGGGCTGTGTGTCGTTCACGACCCAACGCTCGAAGGATGGGTTCGTTTCGACCTGTGCTCCCGGCACGGGCTCGATCGGGTCCTCGCTGCCCATCTGTGCGGTGACCGTGATGACGACTGGGCCTCCCCCAGGATGATGTAGGCAACGTTACGGTGCGGATAACTCATGTCGACGGGCTGGCGGCACCGACAGCGGAAGCGACCGAAAACGCGCTCAGTACAGATCCCGAACCGCCAGTGTCGGAACACTCGGATGCGATTCATGCCGGGACTCCTCTGCATTCATCGGTGCCCGTCTGGATGCGCACCGGGCTAGGTTGTTCATCACTATTGGCCTTGCCCACATGCCCGAACAGGCCACCGAGGAGGAGAAGTGGACCGACGCCATAGTTCCGCCCCGAGCGCTGAGCAGCTCGCGCGCATGCTCGGGGGGTGGGTGGAGAATGCGGGAAGGCTGCCGGAACGGCTCGCGCGCGCGCTACGTCTACTCGTGCAGCTGGGCGAGCTCCTCCCGGGGACCCGACTGCCCTCCGAACGCACACTCGCCACCGCGTTGGTGATCAGCCGGTCCACGGTCGTCATGGCATACGACCTCCTACGCGGCGAAGGATTGCTCGACACCAAGTCGGGCAGCGGCCACCGGATCGCCAATGATGTAGCCGCGAGGAGCACTGGGATGACGATTCCGGCGCCCTTCCCGTGGCAACACCGACTCACCTCACCCGAAAGTGCGGTGGGCTACCCGCGTACTGTTGTGGACCTCTCGGCCATCGCCATCTCCGCCTCCCCGGTGCTGCTTGAGGTCCTGGCGACGCTGACGGCCGAGGACTGGGCGTCGGCCATGGCGGAGCCTGGTTACCTACCCCTGGGGTGGCCGCCTCTTCGGCGGGCGGTTGCCGACGAGTGCTCCAGGCGAGGTCTGCCCACCACCTCCGAGCAGGTCATGATCACCTCAGGTGCACAGCAGGGAATGTCATTGGTCGCTGGAGCGCTGATTCAGCCAGGTGATGTGGTCGTCGTAGAGGATCCGCTCTATCCGGGTCAACTTCCAGTGCTCCGAGAAGCTGGAGCACGCCTTCGGACGGTGCCGGTGGACTCGCGCGGTCTGGACATTGAAGCGCTCGCACGCACTGTGGACCTAGAGAGGCCGCGTCTCGTCTTCGTCTCTCCGACCCATCACAACCCCACCGGCAGCCTCCTGGGTGCCGATGGGCGTGCGCGAATCGCTGCTCTTGCTGGCGCTACCTCTGCGGTGGTTGTCGAGCTGTACGCATCCGCAGACTTGCCGCTCAACGACCACCCTGTCCCTGCGCCGCTGGCAGCCGTTGGGAACTCGGACTCGATGGTTGTCATCGGCTCTCTGAGTCCTCTGGTGTGGAGTGGACTACGTATCGGCTGGCTGCGGGCCCCTGAACATCTGATCGCGAGTCTGGGGCAGGCCAAGGCCGTCGCCGATCTCGGTACGTCCCTGCTCTCTCAGTTCGTGGCGACGCGGGTCATGGAGCGGCTGCCGACCTTGAACCGACATCGCAACAACGAGCTAGCCTCCCGCTGCGAGCAGGCCATGGATCTGCTGGGGGAACTTCTCCCCGACTTCGAAGTGACTCGCCCCGACGGAGGAGCCTGTCTGTGGGTGCGCATACCCGCTGGTGACGCGGGCCAGTTCGCTCACTTCGCCCTCCGCGACGGGGTGGCCGTCCTCCCTGGACACCTCTGCTCTGCGCGAGGAGCGCATCAGGACCGGCTCCGTCTGTCCTTCGCGTGCGACCCCACCCGACTCCATGTCGGGATCGAACGACTGGCTTTCGCCTGGGCCGACTATCGACGGCACACCCACTGACGGCGTACCGGGCATGAGTTGAATCCTCAGCGACGGTCCAATTGCCCCCGCTGGTGGCCTGTGAAGGGTCGGGACCTAACCCCGACAATGATGCCGACGCAGTGCCCAGTCTGAGCGCGCGGTGATTGGCGAGGGCTGAGACGGGTTACCCGGAGACAGGAGACCGGAGATGTCGGTGCGCTCGGGGTTTGCCGCTGGCAGGCCCACTCCAAGGATGGCCATGCGCCGACGTTCGCCGCGGCGCCGACCGCGGTGACTGCGGTAGAACTGCCCACGCCCGTCCGTTGGACGGGTGAGGACACCCGCCCGGATGTGTTGGATGCGTTGCACCGCGACCTGGTGGCCGCCGTGGACGGTGAGGTCCGGGTCGATGCCGGGTCGCGGGCCGTCTACTCCACGGATTCTTCCAACTACCGGCAGCCTCCGATTGCCGTCGTCGTTCCGCGCTCGGTGCAGGCGGCGGAGGCGGCCGTCGGCGTTTGTCGGCAGCACCGCGCCCCCGTGGTCTCTCGTGGCGGCGGCACCAGCCTTGCAGGACAGACCACGAACCATGCGGTGGTCATCGACTGGACCAAGCACTGCAACCGGCTGGTATCGGTCGACGAGCGGTCCCGTACCTGTGTCGTCGAACCCGGCATCGCGCTCGACGACCTCAACGCCCAGCTCGCGGACCGTGGCCTGATGTTCGGCCCCCGGCCATCGACCCATCCGAGTTGCACAATCGGGGGGATGGTCGGCAACAACTCCTGCGGCGCAACCGCTCAGGCCTACGGTAAGACCGTTGACAATGTGCACCGCCTCGAGGTCCTCACCTACGACGGGCTGCGGATGTGGGTCGGCGCCACCAGCGCGACCGAGTACGACGCCATTGTCGCCGGGACTGATCGTCGGGCCGAGATCTACCGCGAGCTGAGGGCATTGCGGGACGCGAACGTGGCGGGAATTCGCACCCGCTTCCCGGACATCCCGCGCCGGGTGTCGGGCTACAACCTGGACGCGCTGCTCCCGGAGCACGGGTTCGACGTCGCTCAGGCGCTGGTGGGCAGCGAGGGCACCCTGGTGACGGTGTTGCATGCAGAACTGAAGCTCGTGCCGCTGGCCGAGAACAAGACTCTCGTCGTGCTGGGTTACCCGGACATCGCGGCCGCGGGTGACGCCGTGCCTCGTGTCTTGCGCCACGACCCGTGGCAGCTAGAGGGGCTCGACGACGTGCTGATCGGCCTGGAACGGGCAGATCCTGAGCAGGAGGAGGCGATCTCGGGTCTACCGCCGGGAGGCGGGTGGCTGATGGTTCAGTTCATCGGTGACTCGCCGGAGGCCTCCGTAGCGCGAGCTCGCGGTCTGCTGGACGACATCGGCAGCGGCGAAGGTGCGCCACACGCCGTGCTCCTCACCGATGAGGAGCAGGAAGAGAGCCTCGCCGCGGTGCGCGAGGCGGGACTGGGGGCAACCGCGCATCCGTCCGCGAAGCACGACACGTGGGAGGGCTGGGAAGACTCTGCCGTACCCCCGGATCGGCTCGGGGACTACCTGCGCGACCTTCGGAACCTGTTGGAGGAGTTCGGGTACGTCGAGACGACCTCGCTGTATGGACACTTCGGACAAGGCTGCGTGCACACGAGAATCCCGTTCGAGCTGCGGACGGCTGACGGCATCGCACGGTACCGACGCTTCGTCGAGCGCGCAGCCGATCTCGTGGTCTCCTACGGCGGGTCCCTCTCCGGGGAGCACGGCGACGGGCAGTCGCGTGGGGAGCTGCTGGTGAAGATGTACGGCGCGGAGGTGGTGCGCGCGTTCGAGCAGCTCAAGCAGATCTTCGACCCGGCAAACATGATGAACCCTGGCAAGGTAGTGGCGCCCTACCCGCTGGACGCCAACCTCAAGCTCGGCACCGGCTACCAGCCGTGGGAACCCCGCACCACCTTCGCGTTCCCCAAGGATCAGAACCGCTTCAGCCGAGCCGCGTCGCGCTGCGTCGGCGTCGGCAACTGCCGCAGCTCCGCTGGCGCCGGGCAGGTGATGTGCCCGAGCTACCAGGTGACACGGGAGGAGATCCACTCCACCCGAGGCCGCGCCAGACTGCTGTTCGAGATGGTTCGCGGCGAGCTGATCACCGACGGCTGGCGATCCACCGAGGTTCGCGACGCCCTCGACCTTTGCCTGTCCTGCAAGGGATGTCGCAGTGACTGCCCCGTCGAGGTCGACATGGCCACGTACAAGGCCGAGTTCCTCTCCCACCACTACGCCGGCCGGCGGCGGCCAGCGAGCCACTACTCGATGGGTTGGCTGCCGCTGTGGGCACGGTTGGCGGCCATCTCGCCCGCGCCAGTGAATTTCGTCGGGCGCTCCCCGCTGGCACCATTGGTGAAGCGCCTCGGAGGGGTCGCGCTGCAGCGCGACCTTCCGCAGTTCGCGGCGCAACGGTTCACCGACTGGTTCCGTGGCCGCGAGGCCCGTGAGCCCGGCCCGCGGGGGCCGGTCCTGCTGTGGCCAGACACGTTCACCAACAGCTTCGACCCACACATCGGCGTTGCCGCGGTGCAGGTTCTCGAAGACGCCGGGTTCGAGGTGCGGGTGCCAGATCGCACCCTGTGCTGCGGGCTGACGTGGATCTCCACCGGCCAGCTGGGCATCGCCAAGCGCGTGTTGCGGCGCACGGTAGCCGCGATGCGCGACGAGATCCGCGCGGGCATCCCCTTGGTGGGACTCGAACCCAGCTGCACCGCCGTGTTCCGTGCCGACGCTCCCGAACTGCTGGCCGGCAACGAGGACGTCCGGCGACTGTCCATGCAGACCGTGACCCTTGCCGAGCTGCTCGGCCAGCGGGCGCCTGATTGGCGCCCACCGCCGGTCAACCGCCGGGCCATCGTGCAGACACACTGCCACCAGCACGCAGTGATGGGCTTCGAGGCCGACCGTGCGCTGCTCGAACGCGTCGGGGTGGAGGTCGACGTCCTCGACTCCGGCTGCTGTGGGCTGGCCGGGAACTTCGGTTTCGAGCGCGGGCACTTCGAGGTGTCGCTGGCTTGCGCCGAACGGGTTCTGCTGCCCGCGGTTCGTCGCGCCGATCTGCAGACCGTGCTGGTCGCCGACGGCTTCAGCTGCCGGACCCAGGTAGAGCAGGCGCGCACTGGTCGCCAGGGACTGCACCTCGCCGAGCTGCTGGCGAGCGCCGTGCGCGGGACCCCGCTCGGCGACCGACCCGAACATATCGTCCGTGCCCGATCCGAGGAGTGAGCAATGACCCAGACCGTCGCCGACTACGTGCTGCACCGGTTGCGAGAGTGGGAGGTCGAGCACGTCTTCGCCTACGCCGGGGATGGGATCAACGGTCTGTTGGCGGCGTGGGAACGCGCCACGGACCCTCCGCAGTTCGTGCAGTCCCGGCACGAGGAGATGTCCGCGTTCCAGGCGGTCGGCTACGCGAAGTTCAGCGGCCGGCTCGGCGTCTGCATGGCGACCAGCGGGCCAGGAGCCATCCACCTTCTCAACGGCCTCTACGACGCGAAGCTCGACCACGTGCCAGTCGTCGCGATTGTGGGGCAGACCAACCGCAGCGCGATGGGTGGGCACTACCAGCAGGAGGTCGACCTGCTCAGCCTGTTCAAGGACGTAGCCGGTGAGTACTGCCAGATGGTCACCGTCCCAGAACAGCTACCCAATGTGTTGGACCGGGCCATCCGGATCGCGTCGAGCGAACGGACGGTGACGGCGGTCATAATCCCCGCGGACGTGCAGGAGCTCGAATACTCCCCGCCCGGACACGAGTTCAAGATGGTGCCCTCCAGCTTGGACATGTCCTGGTCCGCCCCGGTCCCGCCGGATTCGCAGGTAGAACGCGCCGCCGCGGTGCTCAACGCCGGAGAGAAGGTGGCTGTGCTGGTAGGACAAGGCGCTCGTGGGGCCGCGGCCGAGGTCACCGAGGTGGCCGAGCTCCTCGGCGCTGGCGTCGCGAAGGCACTGCTCGGCAAGGATGTCCTTTCCGACGAGCTGGCCTGGGTCACCGGGTCAATCGGCCTGCTTGGCACCCGCCCGTCCTACGAGCTGATGCGCGACTGCGACACACTGCTGTTCGTCGGCTCCTCGTTTCCCTATACCCAGTTCCTCCCCGAGTTCGACCAGGCGCGAGCGGTGCAGATTGACATCGACCCTCGCATGGTGGGACTGCGGTATCCCTTTGAGGTCAACCTGGTCGGCGACGCCGCAGGGACGTTGCGACAGCTCCTGCCGCTACTCGCCCGCAAGGAGGACCGCGCCTGGCGAGCGACCGTCGAACAAAACGTGTCCCGGTGGTGGGACGTCCTGCAGCGACGTGCCGCGACCACCGCCGACCCGATCAACCCCGAGCTCGTGTTCCACGCGCTGTCGAACCGGCTACCCCACGACGCGATCGTCACCGCCGACTCGGGATCGTCCGCCAACTGGTACGCCCGCCACGTCAAGATGCGGGGCACCATGCGGGGATCATTGTCCGGGACGCTGGCCACGATGGGGCCCGGCGTGCCCTATGTCATCGGCGCGAAGTTCGGATGCCCCGCCCGGCCCTGCTACGCCCTCGTTGGGGACGGCGCCATGCAGATGAACGGCATCAACGAGCTCATCACGATCGCAAAGTACTGGCAGGACTGGACCGATCCGAGGCTGGTCGTAGCCGTGCTGCACAACAACGACCTCAACCAGGTGACGTGGGAGCTACGCGCGATGGAGGGCTCTCCGTCCTTCCTGCCCTCCCAGCAGCTGCCCGACTTCCCCTACGCCGACTACGCAGCCAGCCTTGGGCTGCTCGGCATCAAGGTGGACAAGCCCGAGGATGTCGGCGCGGCCTGGGACGAGGCGCTGGCCTCGACTCGGCCGTGCCTGGTCGAGTTCGTCACCGACCCGGCAGTCCCGCCCATTCCTCCCCACGCCACCTGGGAGCAGATCAAGTCCACCGCCCAGTCATTTCTCAAGGGCGATGCCGACCGGTGGGGCATGCTCAAGGAGGGCGCGCGGTCCAAGGTGGCAGAAGTCCTCCCCGGCAGCACCGACGACCCGGCGCCATGACCGTTACCGACGCCGCCATCGACTCGGTGGCAACCGCGGTCTACACCGTGCCGACGGACGCGCCGGAGGCGGACGGGACGTTCACCTGGGACGCCACCACGCTGGTCATGGTCACCCTTCGAGCCGCGGGTGTGGTCGGCACCGGCTGGACCTACGGCGCCCCGGCATGCGCCGCAGTGGTGCGGGACCACCTCGCGCCCATCGTGCAGGGGCGCAGCGCCCTGGACGTTGCCGAGGCATGGGAGCAGATGGTCCGCGCCCTGCGCAACGTCGGACGCCCGGGGATGGGCGGTATGGCGCTCTCCGCCGTAGACATCGCGATGTGGGACCTCAAGGCGCGCCTGCTCGACCTGCCACTGCACCGGCTGCTCGGCGCGGTCCACGACGGGGTGCCCCTCTACGGCAGCGGGGGCTTCACGACCTACGACGACGCGCGACTGGACGAGCAGCTCACCGGCTGGGTAAGAAGGGATGGCATCCCTCGGGTCAAGATCAAGATCGGGGAATCGTGGGGGACTCAGGTCGACCGCGACCTCGACCGCGTCCGAAAAGCACGAGCCGCGATCGGCGACGAGACCCAGCTCTACGTCGACGCCAACGGCGGCTACTCCGTTGGACAGGCACTGCGGGTGGCCCGGCAGCTCCGCGACTCCGACGTGCGCTGGTTCGAAGAGCCCATCACCTCCGACGACCTCGACGGACTGCGCCACTTACGCCGCCTCACGTCCATGGATATCACTGCCGGCGAGTACGGCTATGACCTGACATATTTTCGCCGCATGTGCGCGGCCGGTGCGGTCGACTGCCTGCAGATCGACGTGACACGGTGCGGTGGGATCACCGAGCTCCCGCGGGTATCCGCAGTCGCAGCGCCCCACGGTCTCGACGTCTCTGGACACTGCGCGCCACACCTGCACGTGGCTGCCCTCGCAGCCATTCCCAACCTGCGCCACCTCGAATGGTTCCACGACCACGTGCGCATCGAGGCGATGCTCTTCGACGGAACGCTCGACCCATCGGGGGGCGACCTGCGCCCGGCGGAGGACCGGCTCGGTCACGGGCTCGCGCTTCGTCCGGACCGGGCAGAGCCCTTTCGCATCGCGTGAGCGCTCGGGTTGAGCACCATGGTGCTCAGATGCCTACCGAAATGCGCCACCGGCGCGGCGACGGA
>JACCVA010000064.1 GCA_013698435.1 Nocardioidaceae bacterium
GCCGTTCGGGTCGTGGCCATACTCATGATCTGCTCCCTTGCCGTTGATCGCCACGCTATCCGTGTCCAACTCGTGGGAGTTGAGTACTCGGACTCAAGTCTTCTGCCCCAATCTGCTTCGCGTTGAGCTGAGCGACGGAACCGGAGTGCTCCTTGGCGGGTCGCGTCGGAGACGCCGAGGAGGTAGTCGAGGTCGCCGATGGTCCGCGGGGCGCCGCTCTCGCTCGCGCGGATCCGCTTGAAGATGAGCCTTCGCCCCCAACGATCGGGAGCGCAGTCGGCAAACGCGCCCGGCAGTCCGGAGACCACCCCACCACGGCTATCGAACGACAAGGCCGGGTCGATGGGGTAGCACCCCGGATCGGCCATGTACGCCGAGTCGTAGGCAAACGAGGTGGTGGTCTCGTTGCGACGCCTGTCGAAGCGAGCTATCCCGGCGACGACCGTCCGGTCGTCAAGGTCAACGGCGACCTCGATCTCGTCAGTCATCGCCGGACCCGCTCGGGCAGCAGCGTGTCGGCGCGGGCGCGTCCGAGCTCGCTCTCGTATGGGTCAAGCACATCGACGACGGTGTCGAGGCGACCGAGGGCGCGCAGGACGTTGAGGAACGTCTCCAGGGTCACGGTCGGGTCGCCGGTCTCGACCTTCCGCAGAGTCGGCCGAGAGATCCCAGCTCGCTGACAAACCTGTTCGGCGGTGAGGCCTTGCAGCTTGCGCCAGGTGAGCACGTAGCCGCCGATCTGCGCGGCGGCGCGTCTCGTCTTCGCGGGGCTCGGTCGCTTCATGGTGCTCTCTTTATGGAAACTATCCATGCCATCGTAACTGATAAAGGCACTATTGCTTTCCATGTGTGCGGAAGAGAGCACTTCATGCACCAACTCTGTGTACGGGGAGGCTCTGTTCAATGCACCCGACGCGCTAGTGTTCTGAGTCATTGATTCGTGTGCAGTAGCGAGCGATGGAGTCGAGGATCTGGTCGTCGGTCTTGGTCCAGACGTAGGGGCGAGGGTCCTCGTTCCAGGTCTTGATCCAGGTGCGGATGTCGGCGTTGAGTGCGCGGACGCTGGTGTGCGCCCCGCGTTGGAGCTTCTTGGTGGTCAGCTCGCCGAATCAGCGTTCGACCAGGTTGAGCCAGGAGCTGGAGGTCGGGGTGAAGTGGACGACGAACCTGGGGTGGGCCAGGAGCCATTTCTGGATCGCGGGGGTCTTGTGGGTCGAGGCGTTGTCCAGGACGAGGTGGACGGTGAGGTCGGCGGGGACTTCTCTGTCGATGGTGGTCAGGAACTTCTTGAACTCGATCGCGCGGTGGCGTGAGTGCAGGGAGCCGATGACCTTGCCGGTGGTGATGTCCAGGGCGGCGTAGAGGCTAGAGGTGCCGTGGCGCTTGTAGTCGTGGGTGGCGCGCTGGGGGGTGCCGGGCAGCATCGGCAGGATCGGTGCGGTGCGGTCCAGCGCCTGGATCTGGGACTTCTCATCCACGCACAGCACCACGGCTCGCTCGGGCGGGTGGAGGTAGAGGCCGACGACGTCCTTGACCTTGTCCACGAACTGCGGGTCCTTCGAGAGCTTCCAGGAGTCCTGGCGATGCGGCTGCAGACCGAAGGCACGCCAGATCCGCGAGACCGCGGACTGGGTCAGCCCGGACTCTGCAGCCATCGACCTGGTCGACCAGTGGGTGGCGTTCCTCGGAGCCGACTCCAGAGTCTTGACGATGACCGCCTCGACCTCCTCGTCACTGATCGTGCGCGGACGGCCTGGCCGCGGTTCGTCGAGGAGCCCGTCGAGACCGTCGGTGAGGAACCGTGAGCGCCACTTGGCCACTGTGCCCCGCTGCACGCCCACCTCATCGGCGACCACGGTGTTCGACGCGGTGCCCTGGCCCTGCGCGCACCGCAACACGATCCGAGACCGCAACGCCAACGCCTGGGCGGTCTTCGGCCGGCGTGCCCACTGCTCCAGCGTCGTGACTTCTTCAGCGCTCAGCACCAGCGGCGACAACTTCGAGGACGGCATGCCCCAGCC
>JACCVA010000065.1 GCA_013698435.1 Nocardioidaceae bacterium
TAGACGACCGGCACAGTGACCTGCTCCACAGGCGACTGGACGGCCTTCGTGGGGGAGGGATCGTCGGCTGCCGGTGTCGACGGGTTCGGCGAGCCCTGGTCACCGATGACCACGACGGCAGCGATGACTGCGGCGGTCGCCGCGGCGGTGCCGAACGCAGCGAGAAGCCAGCGCTGCCGGCTCGACGCTCCGTCGGCCGACGCACGCCGCTGGATCCGCTGCAGGGCGGTGGGGTCGGTGGAGACCGTCTCGGCCTCCTGGTTGAGAGCCGACGTCAGTCGCTGCGCGGTGTCGTGGTGGTCGTGGGTGCTCATCAGGATTCCTCCAACGTGGTGCGCAGCGAGCTGAGGCCGCGCGAGGCGTGACTCTTGACTGCCCCGCGGCTGATGCCCAGGGTTACTGCGATGTCTGCCTCGGAGAGGTCGCTGTAGTACCGGAGCACCAGCACCTCCCGCTGCCGTGTCGGCAGCGTGTTCAGGGCCGCCATCACAACCGCCCGTGACTCCGTGCCGAGGGCATGGTCCTCGACGCTGGCGACGGCAGGCAGCTGCCGTGACAGATGCTTGTCGGCGACGTTGTGGCGGCGTTGCGACGAGTGGGCTGTGTTGACGACGCTGCGGTGAAGGTAGGCAAGCGCCTTGTCGGGGTCGCGCAGCCGCCGCCACTTGCTGTGCATCGCGACGAAGGCGTCCTGGACGACCTCTTCGGCTTCACCGCTGTGCCGCACGAGCAGGTGGGCGAGGCGAACCAGCCGCGAGTAGTGGGCCGCGTACAGCTGAGTCACGGCCTCGTCTGCGTCCCAGCGCGTGGCTGCTGGCACGGGCAACTCCCTTGCTGTGGCGGGCCGCGATAGCGTGGTCATGCGTCAATCACGCGCTGCTCGCGCCTCCGGTTTACATAATCGCCCGCACAGCGAACGCGCAGAGCGCACCGACACACCTGTATGGCCGCCTGCACCGCACGACCGCGCCACCGGAGGACACATGACGAGCACCGCCGCCACCAGCGACTGCCTGTTCTGCCGGATCGTCGCGGGGGAGGTGCCTGCCGACAAGGTCGCCGAGAACGACGATGCGCTCGGCTTCCGAGACCTCAACCCGCAGGCTCCCACGCACGTGCTCGTCATCCCGAAGGTGCACAGCCCGACCCTTCCAGAGCTGGCGTCCGAGCAGCCCTCGGCCGCGCTGGCGGTGCTGGTGATGGCGCGCGAGGTCGCCGAGGCCGAAGGCATCGTCGACGGCTACCGACTCGCGTTCAACAACGGCGCCGGCGCCCAGCAGACCGTGTTCCATGCGCACGTGCACGTGTTGGGCGGTCGCGAGTTCACCTGGCCGCCAGGCTGAATCGGTGCAAACCAGGTGGGCCACCTTGCCCCGACGCCGTACCATGAACGCACGATGACAGACCCTCACGCGCCACGACACACGATCGTGATCCCGGCCAGTGTGCCCGTCGTCGCCGTCCTCGGGCCCCGCGACGAGTTCCTCACCATCATCGAGAACGAGTTCGACGCGCAGATCCATGCCCGCGGCAACGAGATCAGTGTGTACGGCGACCGTGGTGAGGTCGCGCTGATCGAGCGGCTCGTCGACGAGCTCGTCACGATGGTGCGCACCGGCCAGGGGCTGGAAGCGGCCACCGTCGAGCGGGTGATCGGCATGCTGCGCGCCGAGACCGAGGAGCGCCCCGCCGACGTCTTGACCCTCAACATCTTGAGCAACCGCGGCCGCACGATCCGCCCCAAGAGCCTCAACCAGAAGCGGTACGTCGACGCCATCGACAAGCACACGGTGGTGTTCGGTATCGGGCCGGCAGGCACCGGCAAGACCTATCTCGCGATGGCGAAGGCCGTGCAGTCGCTTCAGGCGAAGCAGTTCAACCGCATCATCTTGACCCGCCCGGCGGTCGAGGCGGGGGAGCGGTTGGGCTACCTGCCCGGCACCCTGAGCGAGAAGATCGACCCCTACCTACGACCCCTCTACGACGCGCTGCACGACATGCTCGACCCCGACACGATCCCCAAGCTGCTCACCGCCGG
>JACCVA010000067.1 GCA_013698435.1 Nocardioidaceae bacterium
GCGGGTTTGTAGCCCCGGCCATCGTGACCCTCTCAACTCGGCAAGTCAGCGCGAGAGCGGTCGTGGAGACGTGCGTACGCTCACCGGCTAGACAGTCTTGGGCCGCTTCGCGGTGGTGAGATGACCCCTCCGGATCGCTGGCATGGAGGCGTCTCTGTCTAGCCGGTCGATCGCGCGTCCGTGCGGAGGGGACGTCACTCTTGCGGCCGCGGCGATCACCTTTGCCTGTGCGGCTCACTTTCCGCGGCTTCACGCAGCCGAGTTGCTACCGCCGAAAGGAGCGAGTCGACCGCTGAGGCATCAAGCACCGCGTCGTCACCGCGCCGAAGAGCCACCGCCGCATCGATCAGGCCCGTGTCAGGCCAGCGGACACGAGCCCACGCGGCACCATCGAGTTTCGACCCAAGTACGTTCTCCGCAGCGAACCTCCATGCCCTGCATGCGTTCAGTACCGAATGGAGGGTCGCCTTCTCGTGAGCGGAGTGCCATGCCATCGACTCAAACATGGCTTCCAGAAGGGTGCTGCGAGGGACATCGGCGAAGATCCCTGGCGCCGGCGGCCCGCTGATCGCTAGACCGGACCGGTGTGCGATGGCCCGGTCCAGCACGTACCAGAAGCCATGCTCGACAGTTGCGTCCAGATGCACGGCCGTAGGCATCCGCGGTCCGCTGTTGGCATTGACCTCGAAGTCGGCGCCTACCGGTCGTGAGCCCACGATTTCGCGGCGATAGAGAGTGAACTCCAAGCCGCGGGCTGGGCATGCCACACCCACATCGACGACGTCTGACGCGATGCGATGCTTCTGCAGGTCGGTCAGTGCGGAGTTCGTTACGGCAGCTATGTCGATATCGCTCTCGCCGGGGACGTACCCGCCGAGGGCTACAGAGCCGACGAAGTACACCCCGACAAGATCTGTGCCGAGAGTGCGGCCGAGAACTTCCGCAACTTGATCTCCGAACACCGTGACGTCGGTTGTGAGCACCCCGCCATCATCAGGTATGCGCGAGCGACGAGCGCGCCGATGCGCGGTGAAAAGACGCGCCTCGCGGACGCTCGCATGCCCGCTTCGTGGCCTGACTGGGCGAAGTCACTCCCGACGTGCGCCTGAAGTGTTACAACGACCTGTCGACGGGGCGTAAACCTGTCACAGCGTGCGCTAGGATGGTGTACATGTATGGCAGCGACTTCACCCCGCCGGGCGACACCTCCGATGACACGCCTCGGATCGAGGCGACAGACCTCGACGCCCAGTTCCAGGCGATCATCGACTCCGACGGCAAGATCGAGCCGCGCGACGCGATGCCTGAGGCTTACCGCAAGGGGCTGATCCGCCAGATCGCCCAGCACGCCCACTCCGAGATCATCGGCATGCAGCCGGAAGGCAACTGGATCAGCCGGGCGCCCAGCCTGTGCCGGAAGGCGATCTTGATGGCGAAGGTGCAGGACGAGGCCGGCCACGGCCTCTACCTTTACGCCGCCGCCGAGACGCTGGGCGCCGACCGTGCCGACCTGCTCGACCTCCTGCACTCCGGCCGGCAGAAGTACTCCTCGATCTTCAACTACCCGACGCTCACCTGGGCCGACATGGGAGCCATCGGCTGGCTCGTCGACGGCGCCGCGATCGTCAACCAGGTACCGCTGTGTCGCTGCTCCTATGGTCCCTACGCGCGGGCGATGGTGCGCGTGTGCAAGGAGGAGTCGTTCCACCAGCGCCAGGGCTTCGAGATCCTCAACACGCTCTCGCATGGCACCACGGCCCAGCACGCGATGGCGCAGGATGCGGTCAACCGCTGGTGGTGGCCGAGCCTGATGATGTTCGGCCCGCCCGACGACGCCTCGCCGAACTCGGCACAGTCGATGGCCTGGGGCATCAAGCGCTTCAGCAACGACGACCTGCGTCAGCGGTTCGTCGACATGACCGTTCCGCAGGCCGAGGCGCTCGGCCTGAGGTTGCCCGACCCCGGGCTTCGCTGGAACGAGGAGCGCGGCCATCACGACTTCTCCCCGATCGACTTCACCGAGCTGTTCGAGGTCATCAAGGGCAACGGCCCCTGCAACAAATCGCGGATGGAGCACCGTCGCGGCGCCCACGAAGAGGGGGCCTGGGTCCGCGAGGCTGCCGCGGCGTACGCCGACAAGGCCGCTGCCCGGGCGGCGGAAGCGCCGGCAGCGTGACCGAGCCGAGCGGAGCCCAGCCGGGCGACCTGAACGCCGAGGGCGGCCACGGTGCCGTACCGATGTCGGGGGTGCCGACGCAGAACGCCCCCGCCGAGGCGTCGCGGCGTGAGTGGCCGTTGTGGGAAGTCTTCGTCCGCGCCAAGCGAGGGCTCAGCCACGTCCACGTGGGGAGCCTGCACGCGCCGGACGCCGCGATGGCCGTCCGCAACGCCCGTGACCTCTACACCCGCCGCCAGGAGGGCGTTTCGATATGGGTGGTCCCGGCCGACCACATCACTGCTAGCAGTCCCGACGAGAAAGACGCCTTCTTCGACCCGGCGGGCGACAAGGTGTATCGCCACCCGACGTTCTACGACGTACCCGAAGGCGTCGAGCACCTGTGACCGAGTTGTCAGCCTCCAGTGGACACCTCTCCGACTCAGCCCACGCTGACAAGTCGGTCTATGCGCTGCGGCTCGGCGACGACGCGCTGATCTACGCGCAACGGCTTGCGGAGTGGATCGCGTCCGCACCCCAGCTCGAGGAAGACGTCGCCCTCGGCAACATCGCCCTCGACCAGCTCGGTCAGGCACGATCACTGCTGAGGTACGCCGGGGCCGTCGAGGGCGCGGGTCGTGACGAGGACGCGCTGGCGTACTTCCGTGACGAGCGGGACTTCCTCAACGCACAGATCTTCGAGCTCGCGCGTGGCGACTTCGGCTTCACGATCGCTCGGATGCTGGTCGTCTCGGCCTACCAGTGGGAGCTCTACTCGCGGCTGCAGGCCTCGACCGACGAGACCCTCGCTGCGGTGGCAGCGAAGGCGGTCAAGGAGGTCGACTACCACCGCGACCACGCGACCCAGTGGACGCTGCGACTGGGCGACGGCACCGACGAGTCCCACGCACGGATGCTGGCGGGCCTCGACTTGCTGTGGCCCTACGTGCCGGAGCTGTTCGAGACCGACGAGCTGGTAACAACACTCGCAACAGACGGCATCGCCGTCGACCCGGCCGCCCTCGAGGCTCCGACGTTGGCCTATGTCGACGCGGTGCTCACCGAGGCCACCCTCACGCGGCCGGTGACCGAGGTTCGTCACACCGGGGGGCGCCGCGGACTGCATACCGAGCAGATGGGCTTCCTGCTGGCCGAGATGCAGCATCTGGCTCGCTCCGACCCGGGTGCGCGGTGGTGACCGCCGTGCCTGCTGCCGCCATCTCTGCCGACGAGGTGCGGAGCATCGTCGCTGCCGTCCTCGACCCCGAGGTCCCCGTGCTGACCATCGACGACCTGGGCATCCTTCGTGACGTCACCGTCGACGCCTCCGGCCACGTCGAGGTGACGATCACGCCGACGTACTCCGGCTGCCCGGCGATGGAGGCGATCACCGCCGACGTGACGCAAGCCCTTGGCGACAAGGGGTTTCGCGACGTCAGGGTGCGGCTCGTGCTGGCACCGGCGTGGACGACCGACTGGATGAGCGATGCGGGCAAGCAGAAGCTGCTCGACTACGGCATCGCGCCGCCCCAGCCCCGCGACGACACGACGGTGAGGCTGACGTTGTCGCTGCGCTGCCCGCAGTGCGGGTCACCCGACACCCGCGAGCTGAGCCGGTTCGGCTCCACCGCGTGCAAGGCGCTGTGGGTGTGCAACGCCTGTCGGGAGCCCTTCGACCACTTCAAGGCGATCTGAGTGACCAGCGCCCGCCACGGTGCCTTCCATCCCCTCAAGGTCAGCGATGTGACCCCGCTGACCGACGACGCTGTGTGCATCAGCTTCGCGGTGCCACCGGAGCTCGCTGCTGACTACGACTTCGTCCAGGGTCAGCATCTGACGATCAAGACGTCGTTGGCCGGGGACGACGTGCGCCGCAGCTACTCCATCTGCGCGCCGGCCAAGTCCGGTCGGTTGCGGATCGGCGTGAAGGTGCTGCCCGGTGGCCACTTCTCCGGCTTCGCGGCAGGCGCCCTCAAGGTCGGTGACGAGCTGGAGGTGATGACGCCGACGGGCCGGTTCAACACCCCGCTGGACCCGGGGAACGCCAAGCACTACTGCGCGATCGCCGCCGGCAGCGGCATCACGCCGATCCTGTCGATCGTCGCCACGACCCTGGAGCAGGAGCCGCGTAGCCGCGTCACGCTGATCTTCGCTAACCGCACCAGCCGCTCGGTGATGTTCCTGGAGGAGCTCGAGGATCTCAAGGACCGCTACCGCGGCAGGTTCCATCTCATCCACGTGCTCAGTCGCGAGGCGCAGGACGCTGAGCTGCTGTCGGGTCGGCTCGACGCGGCCCGGCTGACCAAGATCAACGAGACGCTGGTGCCGGTCGAGACCGTCGACGACTGGTTCCTCTGCGGCCCGTACGACATGGTGATCGACCTTCGCGAGGCGCTGGTCGCGCAAGGCGTGACCGCCCCGCACGTGCACAGCGAGCTGTTCCACGTCGAGACCACACCGCCCGTACGCCGAGACAGCGAGGCGGACGCCGGTGAGGGGGCGCACGTGACGATCAACCTCGACGGCCGCCGCTCGACGTTCCGGCTCAAAGGCAACGACGTCCCCGTGCTCGAAGCTGCATTGCGGGTCCGCGCCGACGCGCCGTTCGCCTGCCGCGGGGGGGTGTGCGGAACCTGCCGCGCCAAGCTCGTCGAGGGTGAGGTCGCCATGGACACCAACTACGCGTTGGAGCCTGAGGAGATCGAGCGTGGCTACGTCCTCACCTGCCAGAGCCATCCGACGACCGAGAACCTCGTCCTCGACTTCGACGCCTGAGCCCGACTCGGTTCCCGCGACCTGCGCCCCCTCGATCCCGCGAACTGCGGGAAACTGCAGCGCGTGACGGCGGTGGGTGGCTGCGATTTCCCGCAATTGCGAGCAGGGCCGGCGCGACAACCGTCGCCGCCGCCGGAAGGGCCGGCTCGACACCCGTCGACAGCGCCGGAACTGCCGCCTCCCGGTGCTACGTTGACGCTGTGCGGCAGTACCTCGACCTGATGCAGCGTGTCCTCGACGAGGGCGTGCGCAAGGAAGACCGCACCGGGACCGGCACCCTCAGCGTGTTCGGCCATCAGATGCGCTTCGACCTCTCTGAGGGTTTCCCACTCGTCACCACGAAGAAGGTGCACGTCAGGTCCGTCGTCGGGGAGCTGATCTGGTTTCTGCGCGGCGACACCAACGTGAGGTGGTTGCAGGAGCGCGGCATCTCGATCTGGAACGAGTGGGCCGACGCTGAAGGAGACCTCGGGCCGGTCTACGGCGCACAGTGGCGGTCGTGGTCGACACCCGGCGGCGGACAGGTCGACCAGCTTCAGCAGGTCATCGACCAGATCACCACGTCCCCCGACTCCCGCCGACACGTCGTGAGCGCGTGGAACGTCGCAGACATCCCGCAGATGGCGCTGCCGCCCTGCCACACGATGTTCCAGTTCTACGTCGCCGAGGGCCGGCTGTCGTGCCAGCTCTACCAGCGGTCTGCCGACGTGTTCCTCGGGGTGCCGTTCAACATCGCGTCCTATGCCCTGCTGACACATCTGGTCGCCCATGTGACCGGCCTGGAAGTCGGCGACTTCGTCCACACGCTGGGAGACGCGCACCTGTATTCCAACCACCTCGACCAGGCGCGCACGCAGCTCGCCCGAGTGCCGCGCCCGCTTCCGGAGCTGTGGGTCGACCCCGCGGTGACGGTCGTCGACGAGTTCGACCTCGACCACATCAAGATCTCCGGCTACGACCCGCACCCTGGCATCAAGGCTCCGATCGCGGTATGACCGCTGCGGCTGAGCCGATGACCGGACCCGCAACCGTCACCCTCATCGCCGCCGTAGCCCGTAACGGCGTCATCGGCCGCGATGGCGAGATTCCCTGGCGGCTGGTGGGGGAGCAGGCGCGACTGAAGGCACTCACGATGGGTCACGTGCTGGTGATGGGAAGGCTGACCTACGAGTCGATCGGGCGACCCCTCCCGGGCCGCACCACCGTCGTCGTCACCCGGCAGCCCGGTTGGCGGCCGTCGCCGCAGCATGCTCAGGCGGTCCTGGTGGCGAGCAGCGTCGAACAGGCGCTTGCACTGGCTGCTGACGTGGACCCGCAGGTATTCGTCCTCGGTGGTGCCCAGATCTATGCCGCCACCCTTCCCGGCGCAGATGCGCTGGAGATGAGCTGGGTGGAGGCCGATCCGGAGGGCGACACGTTCTTCCCGGAGGTGCCGTGGGAGTGCTGGGTCGAGGTGTCCCGGGAGCCGCATCAGGGCTGGTCGGCGGCGAGATACGAACGGTCGAGAAAATAATCGGAGAAAACCTGTAACGCTCGGCGGCGCTGCCGCGATATACCCGCTGACGCCCCGTTGCTGCCCGGACCCCCGAGCGGACAGCAACGGGGCTCAATCCTTTCCTGATACTCCTCTGACGGACGGTAACCTCGGGCCATGAGCCCACACGCGCGACCCCCCTTCGGGCGGGTCCTCACGGCGATGGTCACCCCGTTCGACGCCGATGGCGCCGTCGACACCGCCGCCGCCGCCCGGATCGCCACCCATCTCGTGGACAACGACCACGACGGGCTCGTCATCTTCGGCACGACGGGTGAGTCCCCGACGGTGTCGGCTCCCGAGCAGGAGGCGGTGCTGCGCGCAGTCGTCGAAGCCGTCGGTACGCGCGCCAGCGTGGTCGCAGGGGTCGGCTCCTACGACACGTCCCACGCGCTGAGCCTCGCGCGCACCGCCGAAGCCTCCGGCGCCGACGGCCTGCTGGCGGTGACGCCGTACTACAGCAAGCCGCCGCAGGAGGGCATCCTCGCCCAGTTCAAGGCCATCGCCGACGCCAGCGGCCTGCCCGTGATGCTCTACGACATCCCGGGCCGCACCGGCACGAAGCTCGCCGCCGACACCTTGGCCCGGGCCGCCGAGCACCCGCGCATCGTGGCCGTCAAGGAGGCAAGCGGAGACCTCTTCGCCGGCTCGTGGCTGCTCCGCTCGACCGATCTGGTGCTGTACTCCGGTGACGACGCCCTCAACCTCGCCTGGCTGGCGGTCGGTGCCGTGGGCGTTGTCTCCGTCGTCGGCCACGTCGCCGGGCCGCAGTACGCCGCCATGGTGGCAGCAGTCGACAGCGGCGACCTGCAGCGTGCTCGCGAGGTCGACCGGGCGCTGCTCCCGGTGGTCGATGCCATCATGAACCGCACCCAGGGCGCGATCATGGCCAAGGCGGCCCTCGAGCTGCAGGGCCACCTCGACAACCGGGTCGTCCGGCTCCCGCTGGTGCAGGCCAGCGACGCGCAGGTCGAGGAGCTTCGCCGCGACCTGACCGCGGCGGGGATGCTGGGCGCCACCGACGGCGCCGCACCCGGACCCCGGGCGGCCGATGCGGACCACACGGCTCGCCCCTCGCAGTCACTACAGAAAGGCACCGTATGAGCCATCCGCATCCCGAGCTCGGCGTCCCGCCCGAGCTGGCGCCCGGCGGGCTTCGCGTGATCCCGCTCGGCGGTCTCGGTGAGGTGGGTCGCAACATGGCCGTCCTGGAGCACCAGGGCAGGCTGCTGATCATCGACTGCGGGGTGCTGTTCCCCGACGAGACCCAGCCCGGCGTCGACCTGATCCTGCCCGACTTCGAGCCGATCCGGCACCGGCTCGACGACATCGAGGCCGTCGTGCTCACCCACGGCCACGAGGACCACATCGGGGCGGTGCCCTACCTGCTGCGTGAACGCCCCGACATCCCGCTCGTCGGATCGAAGCTGACACTGGCACTGCTCGACGCCAAGCTCCGCGAGCACCGCCAGACCCGCGCGCCGAAGTACCAGGTGAAGGAGGGCGAGCGCGCCAGCTTCGGCCCGTTCGACCTGGAGTTCATCGCGGTCAACCACTCGATCCCCGACGCATTGGCGGTGGCGGTGCGCACCACCGCCGGCCTGGTCCTGCACACCGGTGACTTCAAGATGGACCAGCTGCCGCTCGACGATCGCATCACCGACCTGCGGGCGTTCGCCCGGCTCGGTGAGGAAGGCGTCGACCTGTTCATGGTCGACTCCACCAACGCCGAGGTGCCCGGCTTCACGACGTCGGAGCGCGACATCGCGCCGGTGCTCAGCCAGGTGTTCCACACCAGCCGGCAGCGGATCATCGTGGCCTGCTTCGCGTCGCACGTGCACCGAGTGCAGCAGGTGATGGATGCCGCCGTGTCACAGGGGCGCAAAGTCGCCTACGTCGGCCGGTCGATGGTCCGCAACATGGGTGTCGCACGCGACCTCGGGTTCCTCACCGTGCCGCCCGACACCCTCGTCGACATGCGCGACCTGGGCAACTATTCGCCCGAGGAGGTCGTGATCATCTCGACCGGGTCGCAGGGTGAGCCGTTGTCGGCGCTGGCCCGGATCGCCCACCGCAACCACGACCGCATCCACATCGAGCCCGGCGACACTGTGGTGCTCGCATCGAGCCTGATTCCCGGCAACGAGAACTCCGTCTTCAAGGTCATCAACGGGCTCACCCGGCTGGGCGCCAACGTCGTCCACAAGAGCAACGCGCTCGTCCATGTCTCCGGTCACGCCAGCGCCGGCGAGCTGCTGTACTGCTACAACATCATCCGCCCCCGCAACGTGATGCCCGTGCACGGCGAGATCCGGCACCTGGTCGCCAACGCTGCCCTCGCGGTCGACACCGGAGTGCCACGCGAACGTGTGGTGGTCGCGGAGGACGGCGTGGTCGTCGACCTCGTGGACGGGGTCGCCACCGTGTCCGGCAAGGTCGAGTGCGGCTACGTCTTCGTCGACGGCTCGTCGGTCGGCGACATCACCGAGAGCGACCTCAAGGACCGCCGCATCCTTGGCGACGAAGGCTTCATCTCGGTGATGGTGGTGCTCGACTCCGGGTCCGGCAAGCTGATCGCCGGCCCCGAGATCCACGCCCGCGGCTTCGTCGAGGACGAAAGCGTCTTCGACGAGGTGCGGCCGCTCATCGAGGAAGCGTTGCTCAAGGCGGTCGGCGACGGCAACGACGACGTCTACCAGCTGCAGCAGGTGATCCGTCGTACGACGGGTCGCTGGGTCAACCAGGCCTACCGCCGGCGGCCGATGATCATCCCGGTCGTGCTCGAAGCGTGAGCCCTGGCGTGTCGGAGCTGTGCCGGCGCTGGTTGGCCGCCCCGGTCGCCTTCCTCGCGTCGGCGCTGGCCGTTGTGTGCGTGGTCAGCGTGGCCGACGTCCTGCCCGACGTGGGGCTGTTGGTGGGAGCGAACGAACGGTTCGTCGGGTGGGCCGGGCTCGGTGTCGGTGTCGGCGTGCTCACGTCGGCGGCCTCGCTGCTGCTGATGCGGCGCACCGGGGCGGGTCCGTCGCTTTCGACCGGTGCGGCGGCCGCGGTGTTCGGTCTCGCGCTCGGGCACCAGGTGGTCGATGACCTCCAGGTCGGGCTGGCCCTGGTGATGCTGGGTGCGGCCGTCGGCTGCCTGCTCACCGGTGCGGCGGGGATGGCGTTCGAGCTTCCCGGGCGTTACCGGGTCGCGGTGCTGTTCGCCTGGGTCGCACCGCTGGTGTCGGGATGGCCGGTGCTGGCATGGGTCGCTCTCCACGACGCCGCCAGCGACGAGGCACAGCTCACGGTGCACCCGTCGGTGTGGGCGCTGGCGCCGGTCTCGGCGTTGATCGTGCTGTGGAGCGTGGTCAGCATGCTCGTCGAGCCGCCCCGTGTGCAGACCGAAGCTGCCGCCCCCTGGGAGACCGCGTGGTCGTCGCTGGCTGTCGTCCTCGTGCTCGGCGCGCTGGCGGTGATGGTGGCCGGCTTCGAGCCGAGCATCGACGTGGTCTGGCTGCGACCGCTCGTCATCGCTGTCGCGGGGCTCGTGGTGGTCGGTCTGGCCGCGGTCGTCTCTGCCATTCCGGTCGTGGCTGCCAGAATCGCGTACGTCACGCTGCTCGTTGCCGGTTTGTGCGTGCCGGCGTGCGTCCAGCTGATGCTAGTGGTGACCGACGCCGGCGCGCTGCGGGTGACTGCCGTCGGCGCCGCGCTGCTGGCAGCGGCCGGGGTCGTCGGCGCGGCGGTCGGATGGAGGTGGGCCCGCACGGCCAGCTGGGCGGCACTGCTGCTGATCGCAGGTTCCTGCGCCGGAGCGTGGGTCATGCCTAACGCGATGTGGCCGATGCTCGCCGCCACGGCACCGTTCATGGTGGCAGCCGGCGCTGCGGCAGCGGCAGGCGTCCGGTTGGGCACGGCCACCCCGATGTCGCTGCGTTTCTGTGTGCTCACCGTGGTGGGGGTGTTGCTGCTCGGCGCCACGTTGTCGATCCCGCTCGGATGGTCGCTCGGTGGGGCGGTGGCATCGTCCACCGGCGACGCCAGGGCCACCGGACGGGTGTTCCTCGGCCTGACGTTCGCAGCGGCCGTGCTGGCGGCGGCCTACATCGGCACGCTCACGCCCCGGCTGGCGCTCAGCCGCGACCGAGAACCGATCCGCCGTTGACCTGGAGGATCTGGCCGGTCGTGAAGCCGGCCAACGGTGACGCCAGGTAGGCCACCGCCTCCGCGACCTCATCGGGCGTCCCGGCCCGTTTGACCAAAGTGGTGGCGATGCGCGGCTCGGCAACCTCCGGCGTACGCCGGCCGTCCCAGAACTCGGTGTCCGGCACGAAGCCCGGTGCCACCGCGTTGACGGTGATGCCGTCAGGGCCCAGCGAGGCGGCCAGCCCGAAGACCCAGGCGTGCAGCGCCGCCTTCGCGGCGCCGTACGAGCCGGCTCCGCGGACCGCGGCAACCGAGCTCATTGCGATGATCCGCCCGCCGGGTCGGCTCAGGTGCGGCAGCAGGGCTTCGGTGAGGAGCACCGCGGTCAGCACGTTGGCTCGGAAGTCCGTGATCCAGCCGGCTGCGACGTCGTGGAGTGTCTCCGCGTCGCCGCTCGCGACGCCGCCTGCATTGTTGACCAGCACGTCCACCTGCCCACCTTCAGCGATCGCGTCAGCGGTCGTGCTGGTCTGCTCGGGGTCGCTCAGGTCGGCTGAGCGGAACGTGACACGCTCGGGTCCGGTCTCTGCGTTGAGCTGCTGGCTCGTCCGCTCGAGCGCCTCGACACGGCGGCCGATGATCACCACGTCGTCGCCGTCGCCGGCGAACGAGCGCGCGATGGCACGGCCCAGCCCGGTGCCGCCGCCCGACACGACAACACGCCTGTTCATGGCCACTCCTTCGCAGGGTGCGGGCGACGCCCGCGTGCCGTCCGACCTTACGCGAGCCGGTGGCCTGGCCGCGCCCGCCGTCGGGCCGGTCCGCCGGACGTCGGGGGGAGAGGTGGCGGGTAGCCCAGTCCTCTAGGGTCGTGGCCATGAAGATCTTGGTGACGGGCGGCGCTGGATACATCGGCAGCATCACGGCGAAGGCGCTGGAACAAGCTGGCCACACTCCGGTTCTGCTCGACTCCCTGCTCAAGGGGCGGCGTGAGTTCGTTCGTGACCGCATCTTCTACGAGGGCGACGTCGCCGACCGTGGGCTGCTGACGCGCATCGTCGAGGAGCACCCCGACATCTCGTGCACGATCCACATGGCCGCCAGGATCGTCGTACCGGAGTCGGTCGAGCAGCCCTACGAGTACTACCGCGACAACGTCGCCAAGTCGCTCGAGCTGTTCGACCAGCTGGTGGCAC
>JACCVA010000069.1 GCA_013698435.1 Nocardioidaceae bacterium
GTCTTCTGCCATGCCCCCAACTTACGCGGCGGCGCATCGCGTCCGAAGGTTGGCTGCGACGCTGTCGGCGAACACCACGCGCCGAAGCGAACAGCCCGGCCTTTAGGGGCGCTGGGAGGTGCAAGTCGTTTGCCGCCGTGTGTCGGAAGACGTGCGGGTGGGGGGTGCTTGCTGTGTCGTTTGCCGCCGTGTGGCGGAAGACGTACGGGTGGGGCCGCCGGTGCGCTCACTCGGCGGAGTCGTCCGGCCGATCTCGCTAGAGTCGGTTCCGTGCCTGCCCCGAGCGACAAGATCACCGTGCTCGACATCCGTGACAGCGACCTCGACCTCGGAGTTGTCTACGACGCGGTGCGTGACGACGAGGCGGGGGGCATCGCGATCTTCGTCGGGACGGTACGGCGTCACGACAACGGCCTCGGAGTCGACGGGCTCGGCTATACGGCGCATCCGACGGCGGCAGAGGCCTTGCGGGAGGTGGCTGCAGAAGTGGCGGGTGACGAGTCCGTGATCAAGGTGGCTGCCGCTCACCGCACGGGGGACCTGGGGATCGGTGACATCGCTGTGGTTGTCGCGGTGTCCGCCGCACACCGGGGGCAGGCGTTCGCGTCCTGCCGGCGGCTCATCGACGAGCTCAAGGGGCGTGTACCCATCTGGAAGCACCAGGTCTTCTCCGACGGCTCCGACGAATGGGTAGGCACGCCGTAGCGCTGCACCGACGATCCGCCGGGCGCGACGTACCCTGACAAGCAGGCGAACCGGCGCCGCGGGACACGAGAGGTGGGCAGCCTGATGCAAGTTCTCTGGTGGCTCGTCCCGCCGCTGGCAGCCACCGTCCTTGCGATGCTGTGGGCGGCGTGGCTCGGTCGCCAGCGAGACGACGACCGACGAGACGACTCGGACGCGGCGCTGGCGAAGATGGCCGACGCCTTGGCGCGCCCCGCCCCCCGGCGGGCACGGTTGCAGTCCCCGCCGGCGGCCGTCGCCGAGCCGGGCCACGGTGTCGCCGTACGCCGAACGCCGCGTCGCCCCGCGTCACCTGGGTCGACGACGCGGTGAGATCATCGCGCCCATGACCCGCCGGACTGCCTCGTTGATGCTGGCGGGCATGCTGCTCGTCTCGATGGTGGGTGTGGCCGTAATGATGCCGATGCCGTTCGTCGTTGAGTCACCGGGTCTGACCGAGAACACACTCGGCCGGCAGGGTGGCAAGCCGGTCATCGACATCCTCGGCACCAAGACCTACCCGACGTCCGGCCGGCTCGACCTCACGACGGTGTCGGTGACCTCCCCCGACTATCGGCCGCAGCTCGCAGAAGTGCTTGCCGCGTGGGTGTCCAAAGAGCAGATCGTGCTGCCCCGTGACGTCGTCTACGCACCGGAGAAGTCGGTCCAAGAAGTCGAGAAGGAGAACAAGGTTCAGATGGTGAGCTCGCAGGACGCCGCCATCGCTGCCGGGCTGGTGCAGTCCGGGGTCGAACCGTTCGTGGTCAAGGTCGCCGAGGTCGTCGACGGCGCTCCTGCCGAGGGGCTCCTCGCCAAGGGCGACCTGATTCGGTCCATTGACGAAACCGACGTCGCTTCGCCACAGCAGCTGATTGACGCGGTGCAGGCGGTCACCCCCGGCGCGACCGTGACGTTGCACATTGAGCGAGACGGCAAGCCGAAGACCGTGCGGCTGACGACCGAGCCCAACCCTGACTCGCCCGACACCGCACGTATCGGCGTCGCTCCCGCCGAGCAGCCGGTCTTCGACCCACCGATCGAGGTGAACATCGAGCTCGGCCAGGAGATCGGTGGGCCCAGCGCCGGGCTGGTCTTCTCGATCGCCATCTACGACCTGCTGACGCCAGGTGAGCTGCTGGCTGGACGCCACGTCGCCGGCACCGGCACCATCGACCAGGACGGCAAGGTCGGGCCGATCGGCGGCATCCAGCAGAAGATCGCCGGAGCGTACGCCGACGGTGACGGCGCCACCGTCTTCCTGGTGCCCGCCGACAACTGTGACGAGGCCGGCATGTCCGACCTGGCCGACGACCTGCTGCTGGTGAAGGTGGCCACCTTGGACGATGCCATCAACGCGCTCGAGCAGGTCGTTGCCGACGCGACCGACGAGCTGACCCGGTGCGGGTCGTGAGGCGAACATGAGCGAAGAGCTGTCCGAGCCGTCTTTGGGACTGCGCATGGCGGTCGTCGAGGTCGAGCGGTACGCCAGCGAAGACGGCTGGGACCAGCCGGGAAGGTTGTTCGCTCTCGTCCCGACCGCGGAGCTGGCGGCGGCCGAGCCCGAGCTGGCCGCCGAGCTGGGTGCCTCCGACGGCACCGCGACCGCCTTCACCCCTGTCGAGCAGGAACTCGAGAGCCCCGGTAGCGCGTTGGAAGAGATGCTGGGCCGTATCAGCTGGCCCGAGACCGTTGCCGGCACCCTCGCGGTCGTCGAGCGAGTGGTGCTCCCACCCGAGATCGAGGACGACGTGCCTGACGGTGCCGAGGCAGCAGCGCTGTTCGCCGCTGAGCATCCGCAACGCGAGGACGTCCGGATCGCAGTCGGCGTACTGCGGTCGGGCGAGACGCACTGCGTCGTACGCATGCGGTCCCACGACAGCGACGACGCCTTGCTCCACGGTGCTGACATGGTCCCGAACCTTGTTGTTGCGTTGCGTGAGACGCTTGAAGAGGAGTACCCACCGGGCGCCGGTGGACACGAATGAAGGAGTCACGTGAGCGGCATCTTTGACAGCGATGCGGGACGGCCGCCGGCACCGGTCCGTCGGATGCCGTCGCGTCGGCCGCGTGCCCTGCTCCCCACCCTGGGTGTTGTCGTCCTCCTCGTCTTCGCGTTCTCCGTCTTCGTCGAGGTGTGGACGCAGAAGATGTGGTTCTCGTCCCTCGGCTACGGGACCGTCTTCAGCAAGGTCTTGATCACACGCGTCGTGCTCTTCGTCGTCTTCGGATTCGTGCTCGCCGCTGCGGCCGTGGGCAACGCCTACCTGGCCTTCCGGATGCGTCCGATCCTGCACAGCGACGGCTATCGCAACCCGACCGTCGAGCGCTACCAGGACACGGTCGACCCGATCCGGCACTGGGTCCTGATCGGGCTCGGCGCGGTGATGTTCTTGTTCGGCGGCGCCAGTGCCTCGGGCCAGTGGCGCACGTACCTCATGTGGCGCAACGGGGGATCGTTCGGCCAGGACGACGTCTACTTCAAGAAGGACATCGGCTTCTTCGTCTTCGACTACCCGTGGTACCGCTTCCTCATCGGCTACGGATTCACCGTGCTCGTGATCGCGCTGGTTGTGGCCGGCGCGACGCACTACCTGTACGGCGGCATCCGGCTCGGCGCTCCCCGCGACAAGATCGTCGCCGGGGCGCAGGTGCAGCTCTCGGTGCTGCTCGGGCTTTTCATGCTGATCAAGGCGGTGTCGTACTGGCTCGACCGCTTCGGTCTGGCGATCGCCGACGGCAGGCTGTTCACTGGCATCTCCTACACCGACGCCAACGCCGTGCTGCCAGCAAAGAACATCCTTGCCGTGATTGCGCTCATCTGTGCGCTGCTCTTCTTCGGCAACGTCTTCCGGCCGGGCTGGATGCTGCCCGTCCTCGGGTTCGGCCTGCTGATCTTGTCGGCGATCCTCATCGGCGGCATTTGGCCGGCGATCGTGCAGCGCTTTCAGGTGAAGCCGTCCGAGCCGGACAAGGAGTCGCGCTACATCGCGATGAACATCGAGTCGACGAGGTCGGCGTTCGACCTCAACGGGGTCGAGACCGTGGACTATCCCGGGGTCACCCAGGACACTCCGGAGGAGCTGCAACGTCAGGCCGACGGGCTGCCCGGTATCCGGCTCATCGACCCCAAGCTGGTGGCGCCGACCTTCACCCAGCTCCAGCAGCAGCGCGGCTTCTACACGATGCCCGACGTGCTCGACGTCGACCGCTACCAGCTCGCAGAGGGGGAGCCACCTCAGGACGTCGTGATCGCTGCCCGGGAGCTCGATCTCGATGGACTCGAGGGCAGCCAGCGCAACTGGGCGAACGACCACACGGTCTACACCCACGGTTACGGCGTGGTCGCGGCGTACGGTGACCAGCGCAACAGCGAGGGGGAGCCGGTCTTCGCCCAGCAGAACCTCCCGTCGACTGGGGTGCTCGGTGAGTTTGAGCAGCGCGTCTACTACGGCGAGATGGAGCCTGACTACTCGATCGTCGGGCAGCCTGAGGGCTCCGACCCGGTCGAGCTCAACATCCCCAGCGTTGGTGACAGCGAGGGCACCGACAGCAAGTCGACCTACGGCGGCGGGGGTGGTGTCCCGATCGGGTCGACCTTCGGTCAGGCGCTGTACGCAACAAAGTTCTGGGACTCGTCGATCTTGCTCTCTGGGCGGGTCAACTCGGAGTCGAGCATCATCTACGACCGCAACCCGCGTGACATGGTGGAGAAGGTGGCGCCGTGGCTGACTGTCGACAGCGACCCCTACCCCGCCGTTGTCGACGGACGCATGCTGTGGATCATCGACGGGTTCACGACGACCGTGGACTACCCGATGTCGGAGCAGGTCAACCTGGAGGACGCCACCAACGACTCCCTCACGGAGCAGGTCGCCGTGGCCGCACAGCAGTCCGACGACATCAGCTACATCCGCAACTCCGTCAAGGCGACCGTCGACGCCTACGACGGCACCGTCAGCCTCTATCAGTGGGACGAGCAAGACCCGATCCTGCAGGCATGGATGGGGGCGTTCCCCGATGTCGTTCAGCCGAAGGCGGACATCTCCGAGGACCTGATGGCACACCTGCGATACCCCGAGGACCTCTTCAAGGTGCAGCGCGAGTTGCTGTCGAAGTACCACGTCACGGACGCCGCGACGTTCTACGGCGCCTCCGAGCGGTGGCAGGTGCCCGTGGACCCGCAGGACGACGCGTTCGCACAGCCGCCGTTCTTCTTGACCGTCAAGCTGCCCGACGGCACGCCGGAGTTCTCCCTGACGAGCGTCTTCGTGCCGCAGAGCCGGCAGAACTTGGCGAGCTTCGTTTCCGTCAACGCCGACGCGGCCAGCGAGAACTACGGGCAGTTCTCGGTTCTGGAACTGCCGAGCGGAAACGCCGTCGGCGGTCCCGGCCAGATAGCCAACGCGATGTCCAACGACCCGACCGTGTCGGCCGAGCTGCTGAAGTACAAGCAGAGCGGCACCAATCCTCAGATGGGCAACCTCTTGACGTTGCCGATCGGCGACGAGCTGCTCTACGCACAGCCGGTCTACACGTCGCGGGGGACAGGTGCGGGCAGCTATCCGATCCTGCAGTTCGTTGTCGTCTCGGTCGGCGACGAGATCGGCATCGGTACGTCGTTCGACGAGGCCTTCGCCAGCGCCCTGGGGCTGGAGACCACCTCCAGCCAGGGTCCATCCGCACCCCCTCCTGGCGGCACCGATCCACCGAACAACAACCCGCCGGGCAACAATCAGAACGAGACGTCGGCGCAGAAGCTGACCCGCTATCTCGACAACGCCAAGACGGCGTTCGAAGAGGCGCAGACCGCGTTGAACGAGGGTCGCCTCGGCGACTACCAGGACGCGAACGACCGCGGTCTGCAATGGCTCGACCAGGCGCTTGCCCTGCGCGGGGACGCCGGTCTGCCGGAGGGTACGCAGCCCCCGTCGAGCGATGCTCCATCCTCCGGCAGCACGACCGAGCCCTCGGGTCCCACCGAGGGCACAACGAGCCCGGCGGGCGGCTGAACGGGGAGAGCTCCGTCCTCCATCGTCGATTTGGCTCGGGCGTGCGCCGGCGGTAAAGTTGCATCTTGCGTCAGCACGACGCCACCCGACGCGGGGTGGAGCAGTTCGGTAGCTCGCTGGGCTCATAACCCAGAGGTCGCAGGTTCAAATCCTGCCCCCGCTACCAAGAAACCGCAGGTCAGAGGCACTGTCACGGAAACCGTGACAGT
>JACCVA010000135.1 GCA_013698435.1 Nocardioidaceae bacterium
GATGTCGGCAAGGGTTGCGCGGAGTCGCTGCGCGGCCAGGGCGCCCGGGTCATCATCACCGAGGTAGACCCGATCTGCGCCCTGCAGGCTGCGATGGACGGCTACCAGGTCGCCACCCTCGACGAGGTCGTCGAGAGTGCTGACATCGTCATCACCGCCACCGGGTGCTATCACGTCGTGACGGTCGAGCAGATGGCCCGCCTCAAGCACCAGGCGATCCTCGGCAACATCGGCCACTTCGACAACGAGCTCGACATGACCGGTCTCGAGGAGTTCCCTGGCATCCAGCGCCAGACGATCAAGCCGCAGGTCGATGTCTGGACGTTCCCGGCGACCGACGAGCGTCTCGACCCCACCTCGATCATCGTGCTCAGCGAGGGCAGGCTGATGAACCTCGGCAACGCGACCGGCCACCCGTCGTTCGTGATGTCGAACTCGTTCACGAACCAGGTGCTCGCACAGATCGAGATCTTCACCAAGCCCGACGAGTACCCCGTCGGCGTCTACGTGCTGCCCAAGCATCTCGACGAGGAGGTCGCCCGGCTGCACCTGGCCGCACTGGGCGTCTCGCTGACGGAGCTCACCGAGGATCAGGCGAGATACCTCGGCGTCAGTGTTCAAGGGCCTTTCAAGTCTGACGCCTACCGCTACTGACGGCGACCCGTCGCAGGCGCTGCCTACGGCTGAGCTGCACCCGCTCGGGACAGCCACATCCCATGTTTTGTTCGGCCTTCAACGTATTCTTCTCGTACGGCGGCCGAGCGGGGAGCGCCGAACGAGAAGGGACGAGGCGAAACAGTGGAAGCTGTTCGCAGACACCGAGGCAAGATCCTCGTGGTCGACGACGACTCGTCGCTGGCCGAAATGTTGACGATCGTCTTGCGTAACGAGGGTTTCGAGCCGCGCGTGTGCACGACGGGGGACCGGGCGATGACCGCGGTCCGTGACTTCAGGCCGGACCTGGTGCTGCTCGACCTGATGCTTCCGGGCAAGGATGGCGTCGACGTCTGCCGGGAGATACGCAGCGAGTCCGGTGTCCCGATCATCATGCTGACCGCGAAGACCGACACCGTCGACATCGTCGTGGGGCTCGAGTCGGGTGCCGACGACTACGTCGTCAAGCCGTTCAAGCCCAAGGAGCTGGTTGCCCGGCTCCGCGCCCGGCTGCGAACGTTCGAGGAGTCCGCTCCAGAAGCCATCAGCATCGGAGACCTCGTGATCGATGTAGCCGGACACACGGTGAAGCGCGGCAGCGAGAGCCTTTCCCTGACACCGTTGGAGTTCGACCTGCTCGTCTGTCTGGCCCGCAAGCCGTGGCAGGTGTTCACCCGCGAGGTGCTGCTGGAGCAGGTATGGGGCTATCGGCACGCCGCCGACACCCGGCTGGTCAACGTGCACGTGCAACGACTTCGCTCCAAGGCGGAGATCGACCCGGAGAACCCGCAGATCGTGTTGACCGTTCGAGGGGTCGGATACAAGGCCGGCGAGGCCGACGACGGGTCATGAGTGAGACCCATGCGGGAGTCCTGGACCCGGCGGCTGGCCGGCGTAGGTAGCGCGGCTGCCGCCCCCGTCCGTGAGCTGGCCGGCCTATGGCGGCGGTCGATCCAGGCGCGCGTGGTCATCGGCACGTTGACGCTGTCTGCGGTGCTGGCGATCCTCGCCGGTTTGATCCTGCTGCGGCAGGTGACCGACGGCGTGCTGACGAGCAAGCAGGAGGCTTCCATCGCGCAAGCGGCGGCCGGTGTCGACACCGCTCAGGCTCAGCTCGATGCGCCAGAGACGGGCAACGTCTTCGAGCCGAGCCCCGTGCTCAACCAGCTCATCGAACAGCTGTCACTGCGTACCGAGGCCCAGGACAACTACTACGTCGTCATCATCGGACCGGTGGACCCCTTCGGGCCTGTCACCGACGCCACGGGCATCCGCGCTTCCTCCGTCACCGTCGATCCGGCTCGCACCGTGCCGGACGAGCTCGTCGCCAAGGTGCAGTCTGAGCCGGGTGTCTGGAGCCGCTACGCCCCCATCTACTTGACCGGTGAGGAGCAGGAGGAGCCCGGTCTCGTGGTCGGCTCCCAGATCCAGCTGCCGAGCAGCGTCAGCGCACCGGGCCAGACCTACGCGTTGTTCTATATCTTCTCGCTGCGCGAACAGCAGCAGACCCTGTTCCTGGTGCGGGGAGCACTCATCACGACTGGGTCGCTGCTGCTCGTCTTGCTGAGCACCATCGCCTGGCTCGTCACCCGACAAGTCGTCACGCCCGTCCGGCTCGCACGCCGCATCGCCGAGCGCCTCGCTGCCGGGCGTCTTGAGGAGCGGATGCACGTCCGCGGCGAGGACGACATCGCCCGGTTGGGGCAGTCCTTCAACCAGATGGCTGCGAGCCTGCAGCGTCAGATCCGCCAGCTGGAGGAGCTCAGCCGCGTCCAGCGACGCTTCGTTGCCGACGTGAGCCACGAGCTCCGCACGCCGCTCACGACGGTGCGGCTGGCCTCTGACGTCCTGCACGATGCTCGGCACACCTTCGACCCGGTGACCTC
>JACCVA010000142.1 GCA_013698435.1 Nocardioidaceae bacterium
GCTTCACCCGCGGAACCAGGATGCGCCCCGCCGAAGCTGCTGAGCCCGCGGATTCTGCAATAACGCCAGCACGGCGTCGAGCCTGGTGTCCACGGAGTCGAGCTTGGTCTCGACGTTGTCGAGCCCGGTGTCGAGACTGTCCCTCCTGACAGCGAGCTCGCCGAGGCGGTTGGTGTGACGTTCCTGAGTGCCGTGCATGGCCGACAGCATCGTGTAGATCGACTGCACGTCGTTGTCGAGCTGGCGCATTTTTGCGTTGAACCTCGACCGGCCCCATCGTCATGGCGGCAAACCTTGCGGCGGGGGGGCGGCGAGCGCGAGATCCGGCCGGCAATCTGTGGACAACACCGCACATGGGCACGACGATGCGGACGCTGCGCTTGTCGACAGCGCGAGAGGCTTCGACGCGAGAACCGAACCGTGCAACGCTCGACAGACGAGGCAACGCGCGGTCTGCAGTCGACGCGTCTTGCAGGGCGACGAGTGAACCACGAAAGGCGCGACCGTGGCAGAGGTGACCTTGCACACTGAGACGACCGACGACGGTGGATCACGCACTGTGTGGCTGTCGCGACTCCCCCAGGGCGGGGTGTCCGTCAACGGCCAGGATCTTGGAGACTTGTCGGGCTTCTTCGGAGCCGGTGTTCGCGAGTACGAGTGGGCGCGCTCCGTCGCGGCAGGCGACATCCCGGCGCTGGTCCACGCGCTCGGTGGCGGAGCTGACGCCGATCTGGTCGATCTGTTGACGGCGCGCTTTTCTGGAATCCGGCACCGGGAGTTCTCGGACTTCTGCGCCACCGAGAGCATCCCTGTCGAGTTCTGGTCCCGGTTCGGGGAGTAGCAACACAAACCCCTTGAAGTCCCTGGCAGTCGACGCGGTCTACCTGCCGGCCTTTCGCAGTGACATAAATGCGGTCGTAAATGCGCACCGAGCCGACGCCGGAGTCCAGGCGAGATGGCGAGCGTGCGAACAGCGCATGAGGACGTTGCGGTGAGAGGCGGTCGGCGTCGTCGTGAGCCGGCTTCGGGTGGCAGGCCGCTAGCTGTGTTAGACCGGATGACATCGACGAGCGAAAGATCGGCCAGCACGTCGAAGTCGTCGTCCTGGGTAATGACGGGCATGTCATGGGCGAGGGCAATTGCGCAGATCCACAGGTCGTTGATCTCCATCGGCTCGTAGATGAGCAAGCCGCCATGCAGCTGCGTCGCCGGAATCAACGGGTTGAAGTTCTCCACCAAGGTCGGGTTGCCGGCATCGCCTTGGATGGTGAGGGTTCCGCCGCCGACGGCCCCCCTGGTTGTCGGTGCCGGCGCAGGCGCTGAGGGCGGTCGCCGTGAGCGCGAGGACCGCGCAGCCGACCATCGCCGACTTGATACGGGCTAGCTTCTTCATCGTGCTGTCTCCTCATCGTGGGCAGCCGGCGGGGCGCTGTCGCGTAGGCGGATCCGGGCGACGCCGGGTTGGGGTACTGCGAGGTCGAGACGGCCAATCCCGTCCGTCGGGGTGATCGGGTCAAGGCGCTCGGTGTGCAGAACGTCGTGTGCCCGCAGCGCGTCGAACGCCTCCTCGTCGGGCCAGTCCACGTCGGGCGGGGAGGCGGCAAGGATGTTCGAGTGGTGGGCGTCGACGCGGGCGAGCTCCACCTCGTAGCCGCTACCCGAAAGGCCGCCGACGGTCACGGCGACATTTCGGTCGAGGCGGGGATCGCCGTCCATCAGGTCGGCGTTGACGGAGCCGTTCCACAGCAGGATGTCGACCGTGCCATCGTCGTGCCGGGTCGCCCAGGCCTGGACGAGCACGTCGGCGCCGTCGCCGGTCAGGCTGCTGGACAGCACCTGGTCGCCGAGGTGGGCGGCGAGGTGCATCGCCCAGTACCGGGGCTTGCGCAGGTTGCCCACCGTCAGCAACCCGAAGCCGTCGTGGAAGAGCCGCGGCGGCCGGCCGAGCTCCTCGAAGTGGTCGCTGACGACCCAGTAGGCCAGCGCCTGCATGCGGCCCTGGGCGCTGGCGAGACCGCTGAGGATGAACGGCGCACCGGCGACACCGTCGTGGATGGAACCGAAGTGGGTAGAGCCGACGCCCCACTCGGTCCACCAGATCTCCGCGTCGGGGAAACCGTGCCGGGCGAGCGCGGGGCGGACGTCGAGGGGAAGGTTCCCGTACGTGTGCGTCGTCGCGAAGTCAAGGGGCAGCCCCTCCTGTTCGGCGTACTCCGCGAGCGACTCGACCCACTCGGTCGCCGCCGTCGAGGGACCGCCGACGAGCAGGCGGCTGTCGACGCCCTTGACGGCGCGGGCGGACTCGGCGTACAGCCGTAGGTAGTCGTCGCGGGTGCCGGTCCAGAAGACCTCAAGGTTGGGCTCATTCCACACCTCGAAACCCCAGCCGGCGACCTCGTCGACGCCGTATCTGTCGACCAGGTGGGAGGTCAGGGCGGCGACGAGGTCGTGCCACTCCGACCAGTCTTTCGGCGGCGAGATGATGCCGCGGTAGGTGAAGACCGTCTGCTCGGAGTCGAGCGCGAGCGCGGCCGGCATGAACCCCAGCTCGACGACCGGGCGTACGCCGATGGCAAGGATCCGGTCGTAGAGGGCGTCGACGCCGGTGAAGTCGTAGCGCAGGGAGCCGTCGTCGGCGCGGGTCACGACGGCGTTGTCGTCGTGGAGGATCGCGTGGGCGCGGACGTGGGTGACCCCGAGGTCGTCGTGCGCCTGGGTCAGCGCGGCGGCGAACTCCGCACCGATGTCGTGGCCGGTCGCGTCGGCGTCGAGCCGCAGTTGCGTCAGCCGCTCCGAGCCGGCGAGATACCAGACCCGGTCGAGCATGCCCGTGCCGACGGCCGCGTCGACCCGCACGTCGATCGGGGCAGGCGTCGCGGCGGACGTCTGCGCGGTGACCGGGTCGGACCAATGCCAGGCGGGGTACTCCGCGCCGGCGACGGCACCGATCCGGTAGCTGTAGGCGATTCCGTCGGCGAGCCCCGTATCGGCGAAGGCGCAGCCGACCACCGCCGGCACGTCGCTCCCGCCGTGACCCACAATCTGCGGCTCGCCGTCGGCTGCCGTCCGCTCGACGAGGTATCCCGCGGCTCCCTCCACGGGCGTCCAGTCCAGCCGCACGAAACCGGCGCAGGACTCTGTCCGGACGTCGGTCGGTGCAGGCAGCTCGGTGGACGGGCTCGCCTCAGCGGTGTCGGTGTGGCGGCGGTGGACGCGCCGCTGCCAGTTGTCACGGGCAGCGGCGGTGGACGCGGTCTGGGTGGCTTCGTTCGTCATGGCTTCTTCCTCGCGGAAGTGGTGAGGGCGGCAGGGCAGCCGCAGCTTCGGCGTACCACGACCTGGGTCGGGAGGACCAAGGAGCGCGATGGTGCGCTCGGCTCGGCCACCCGCTCGAGCACCATGCGCACCGCCGCCTCCCCCATCTCGCGCATCGGCTGCCGAACGGTCGTCAGCGCCGGCCGGAGGTGTCGTGCGGCGGAGATGTCGTCGAAGCCGGTCACCGCGACGTCGCCGGGCACCCGCAGTTGCCGGGATCGCAGTACGGACATGGCACCCATCGCCATCTGGTCGTTACCGACGACCACGGCGCGAGGTGGGGTGTCGCGGCCCACTACCAGCTCGTGCATCGCCCGCTCCCCACCTTCCTCGGTGAAGTCTCCGTGTGCGTCAGGAGCGTCGGGGACGCACAGGTCGGCGTCCTGCAACGCCTGGCGGTAGCCGATGAATCGTTGATCGGAGTCGGGAGAACGCGCCGGACCGGCGATGAACGCAATGTCGCGGTAGCCATGCACGTCGACGAGATGGCGGGTGAGCTGCTGCGCCCCGTCGCGGTTGTCGGCGTCGACGACTTCGAGCTTCTGGCGCGCCGAAGGGGTGGCCGAAGGGGTCGCGAGGGCGACGACGGGCACGCTGCGCGCGATGCTCGCGAGGTCGGTGTCGGAGAGGCTGCCAGCGAGGATGACCAGGCCGTCGACCTTGCTCGCGAGCGACCAGGCGAGGTCGCGTCCGGCGGCACTGCGGGTCGCCGCGATCAGGACCGCGTTGCCGGCCGACGTGGCGGCCCGTTCCGCGCCGCGGATGACCTGGTCGACGAACAGCGGGGAGTCGCTTTCGGAGTCTCCCGAGGTGCCGAGCTCGGGGAAGAGCAGGCCGACGATCCCGGTACGCCGGACGGCCAGGCTGCGGGCGGACCCGTTCGGCACCCAGCCGAGATCGCGAGCCGCGGTCAGCACCCGTTGCCGGGTCGCGTCGGAGGCTCCGGCGCCGTTGACCATCACCCGAGAGACCGTCGCGGTCGACACACCACTGCGGTGGGCCACCTCGTAGATCGTCGACTTCTTAGGCACGCGGGCTCCGACTTCGAGTAAGCGGTTACGTAGTTAAGCGCTTACGTTGGCACCTGACGCTCTGCCCTGTCAAGGTCCGGCGTACCCGAAACCACACCCGAGGGGCATCGCGGGAGCGTCCACCCGCCTCGTCGGGACCGCTTAGGAGCCCCGCATCCGTGGGATCAGTGGCAGGTGCCGCTTCCGCAGACGGGTGGTCTTGAGCGAGAAATGTGCGGACCACGTGGAGACCCAAGCTGTCAAGCTACGCTGATGACCGGCCTACCTGACGGCTGAGCCAGGCTTTGAATCCTCGATCGTGACGTGGGTGCTGGTCTCAGGATGGAGGAAAAGGAGAACCGGCTGAACAGGAAGGTCGGTGGCTTCGGCAAGGCTTGCTCGATACGCCTCCATCTGCGGTTTGTAGTAGCTGACTCGTGGCGATACCGCGGCTGGGGGGATGGCGTCGGTCTTGTAGTCGACGACGACGAGCGTGCCGTCGTCTTCGCGATAGACGAGGTCGACGAGACCTTCAAGCACCCTTCCGTCTTCATTGATGGTCCCGACGTACGACTCACGCCAGTGGGGTCGCTCCGCCGCTCGCCTCACGACGTCCGAGTCCAGGGCCGACCGGACGAGCGCGGTGACCACCTCCGCGTATTCCACCACTCCTTCGGCCATGCACTGCGAACTAACGGCTGCGCCGAGTCCTGCACCGTCGGCGAGGTTGATGGTCTGCAGGGCGCCGTGCACGGCTCGCCCGACGGCCAACCCATCGCGACCCTTCGACCAGGGCGGCAGGTCGACGTCGCGCGCACCCTTCGCATGGCCGGGCGGTTCCGCGTCGGCGAGAGCCACCGCGGGCTCCGTCCCTTCCAGACCTGAGGCGCTGACGGCGGAGACCAGTCGCGACTTCTCTCGGACCGCCTCGATCTGCGCGAGCCAGTCTGCCCACTCCCGCACGTCCGCCACCGCGTCAGCGGCCGCAGACACAGGTACGTCTCCCGCGGAGCCGGCCACAAATGACGCTGCCCCGGCAGCCGTGGAGGCTCCGGCGTCGGCGAGGAGCTCGGCGTTGCTCGAGCCACTGCCCTTGCGGTGCAGCGACACGACCAGGTGGTCGCGGGCGCGCGTCGTCGCGACGTACAGCAGCCGCCGTCGCTCGTAGGAGTCCATCTGCTCGTCGAGTGGTGAGACCACCTCGAAGTCGTTGGTCTGCACCTTTTTGGTGAGCCTGACCTCGTATCCGTCGTCGGTCCACAGCACCCGCACGCCGCCGTTGTTGCGCGGCGCCGAGCTCATGCCGGACAGCACCACCATCGGGAACTCCAGCCCCTTCGCGGCATGCACCGTCATCACCCGCACGGCGTCGACGTCGGTCTCTGGCAGCACCGCCTCGGCGACCCGAGCGGTCTCCTCGCCCTGCCGCGCCGCCCAGGCGAGGTAGGCCCGCAGTCCGCCATGCTCGGTCTCCGACCAGGCCCGCGACTGGTCGACGACGAAACGCAGGCGCCGCCACTTGTCGCGGGAGCGCGGACCGGTCGCTGCCACCTCGAGCATCCGTCGCTCGGCGACGAGCGCCCCCAGCACCTCACTCGGCGTCATCCACTGCGACTCCTGGTGGAGCCCCTTGAGGTAGGCGACGCCACGGCCGACAGGGTGCTCGACGAGGCCGTCGGGCACCGGCGCCAGGATGTTGAACGACCCCCGTGCCTGCTTCCAGGACCACAGGTCGTCGTCGCCGCACCCGAACAGCGGTGACCTCAGTGCGGTCATACACGCGAGCAGGTCGCTCGGGTCGGCCACCGCACGTGCGGCGGCCAGCAGGTCGCGCACCTCGCCCGCCTGGTAGACCAGCGAGCTCGACTCGGCGCGGTAGGGGATCTTTGCAGTGTCGAGGGCG
>JACCVA010000148.1 GCA_013698435.1 Nocardioidaceae bacterium
CCACGCGACGGGATCATCTTCGCGGTGAAGATGTCCTTGTCGGAGGTCTTGTCGATGCTGCGCTCGAAGTAGACGCCGGGCGAGCGCACGAGCTGGGAGACGACGACACGCTCGGTGCCGTTGACGATGAAGGTCCCCTTGTCTGTCATAAGCGGAAAATCGCCCATGAAGACAGTCTGGCTCTTGATCTCGCCGGTCTCGTTGTTCATGAACTCGGCGGTGACGTAAAGAGGCGCCGAGTAGGTGAAGTCCCGCTCCTTGCACTCTTCGACGGTGTTCTTCGGCTCGTAGAAGACCGGCTCGCTGAAGGTGAGACTCATCGTCCCCGAGAAGTCCTCGATCGGAGAGATCTCCTCGAAGATCTCCTCCAGACCCGACTTGCGGAAGACGCTCTCGCGACCCGCGGTCTCGATCTGCTCGACCTTGGCCTTCCAGACGTCGCCGCCTAGGAGCCAGTCGAAGCTGTCAGCTTGGAGAGCCAGCAGATCGGGAACCTCGAGTGGTTCGGCGATCTTGGCGAAGGACACCCGGCCGGTGTCGATTGCCGAGCTGGTTGAAGAAGAAGTAGAACTGTTGTTACTGGCTTTGCGCGAGGCGGCCAAGAGGGGGTCCTTCCGAAACTCCGCGGACACGTCCAAGAGCGCATGCCGCCGTCAACCCATGCAGAGGCACCCGAAACCGGGTGGGAGGTGAGCGGAAGGCAGCGCAATGAAGCAGTTTACCCCATGGGACGACTGCTGTCGAACCACTCCGGACGCGTGAGGGCGTCAACGGCTCGGTCCGCAAGCGGAACTGGGCAGAGCCTCTCGCCTCGAGGCGACGGAGTCAAGCGTTCCGACCGAAATGTTGCTCGCAGACCCGATGATTTCGTCAGGTTATGCGGTTTTAGTCATAGTTTATGCTCGGACTGACCGGCCACCGCCGGCCCTGCGTGACCGGAAACAGCAAAGGGGGCCACCCGGCGTGGGTGGCCCCCGTCGCGCTGATGGAGAAGGTGGGCAGCGGCCCTTCCGTGGCACATCAACCGCGGTGACGGTTCAGTGACCCTGAAGGGGTGCTTACTTGACGGTGACGCTGGCGCCGGCGGCCTCGAGGGCCTCCTTCGCCTTGTCCGCGGCATCCTTGGCGACCTTCTCGAGGATTGCCTTAGGCGCACTCTCGACGAGGTCCTTGGCCTCCTTCAGACCGAGGCTCGTCAGCGAACGCACCTCCTTGATGACCTGAATCTTCTTGTCGCCGGCGGCCTCGAGCACGACGTCAAACTCGTCCTGCTCCTCCACGGCTGCGGCATCGCCACCGCCCGCGGGGGCGCCAGCGGCGGCCACTGCGACCGGCGCGGCGGCCGTGACACCGAAGGTGTCTTCGAACTGCTTCACGAACTCGCTGAGCTCCAGGAGGGTCATCTCCTTGAACGCATCGAGGAGCTCGTCGGTGTTGAGCTTCGCCATGGTGGCGTTCCTTCCGGGTTGCAGGTGCTGGTCCGCGGTGACCCGCGGGCCGGGATCTGGTGGTAGTGGGCGATTCAGCCCTCGGTGGCTTCTTCGACCGCCGCGGGTGACTCGCTCCCGTCGGCGGCGGAGTCTTCGGTGGTGGACGTGTCCTCGGTCCTGGAGGCCGCCGAGTCGTCGGCGGCCGCTGTGCCTTCGGTGACCGAGGCGTCGTCGGTGGCCGCTGTGCCTTCGGTAGCCGAAGCGTCGTCGCTGGCCGCTGTGCCTTCGGTAGCCGCGGCTTCGGTGGCCGCTGGTCCTTCGGCGACCTCCGTGTCGTCGGTGGCCGTTTCGGACGCAGCCGGTTGGCCCGAGCCGCCGGCGAGGATCGAGGGGTCTGCCTCGGCCTTCGCCTGCAGGGCGCCCGCGAGACGGGCCGCCTGCGAGAGCGGGGCGTTGAACAGGTAGACGGCGTTGGTAAGCGACGCCAGCATCGCGCCCGCGAGCTTGGCGAGGAGCACCTCGCGCGACTCGAGGTCGGCCATTTTTGCGATCTCGTCGATCGTGAGCGGCCTGCCGTCGAGGATGCCGCCCTTGATGACCAGTGGGGAGTTCGCCCTCGCGAAGTCACGCAGGCTCTTGGCCGCTTCCACGGCGTCGCCCTTGATGAACGCGATCGCCGTGGGACCGACGAGCAGGTCGTCGAAGAAATCGACACCGGCCTCGCGCGCCGCCAGCTTGGTGAGCGTGTTCTTCACTACGGCGTAGCTGGCGTTGTCACCGAGCGAGCGCCGCAGCTCCTGCAGCTGATGCACGGTGAGTCCGCGATAGTCGGTGAGGACCGCACCGTCCGAGCTGCGGAACTCGTCCGTCAGCTCGGCGACAGCTGCCGCCTTGTCGGACCGCGCCATGGGTCTCCTTCCAGGAATCACATCTGACACCGAGGATGTGCCAGTGCCACACAGAAAACGCCTCATGCAGGTGCATGAGGCGTGAACCAGCGGTGCTGCTGGTGCTCGGTCATCTCACCTGCGCGGGTCGCCCTGCGGCCTTCGGTCCCACCTGGTGATCAGAGGGAACGACCAACGGTCTTCGGTGAACCCATCGTAGGGCGAAGGGCGCCGCCGAACCAAATCGGTGACGCCCTCCTCGCCATCGGTCAGTCGCCTCAGAGGCTGAACTCACCCACGGTGCTGGGGTCGGGGGCCTCCACGGAGACCTCCTCGCCGTAGTCGCTGAAGGTCGCCTCGAACGAGCCGCTCGTGCCCAGGTCGGTCTGGATGCGCACGGGGCGGTTCTCACTGTCGAGGTTCACCTCGCTGGTGAGCTCCTTCGGCAGCCCGAGCGACGACACGTCCTGGCCCTTGAACATCGGGTTGGCCTGCAACATGTCGGCGGTGTCGACGGTGAGGGTGTAGTGGCGAGTCTCCACTCCGTCGACCGTTTCGGCACCCTTGTCCTCGAAGGCTGTGGCCCCTTCGAGGTATGCCGTGAAGTTGCCCGGGTTGGCGGCGTCGAAGATCTGTGACAGTGGGTTGTTCGGATCGGACCCGTCGATCTTCACCCACTGCTTGCCGTTTTGGGCGAGCTGCGGGCTCTTGATGAAGATGACCTTGTCGATCGCACGCATCTCGAGGCTCTGACCGCCGATGTCCGCGGTGACCTGCATCTGCACGTCGTCCGGTGTCCCGAGGCCGGCCGCGTCACCGACGATGTTGAACTCCTGCCCCTGGGACTCGATCGTCGCGTCCACGTGTGCGGAGTTGGCCTTCGCTTGGGCGGCCGCCACCTCCTGGGCGAAGTTGTCCTTCGTCAGCGTGGCCGGCGCATCCGGTGTGGGGCTGGTGGAAGCCCCTCCGCTGCCTGAGCCGCTGCCTGCTTCGCTGTCCGGGCTGCTGTCAGAACAGCCGGCGGCGCCGGCGATGACGGCGGCGGCGAGGACGGACACGGCGAACCGTCGCATCTTCATGAAGTGAGCCCCTCGTAGTTGGTGACGATCGCACCAGGGTACGCGGTGAAAGGATGACCGATCAGTCTTCGTCACTACCGGTCAAAAGGTTTCGGGTGCGGTTGGGGTCGATCTGTACGCCGGGACCCATGGTGGCCGACACGATGACCTTCTTCAGGTAGCGACCCTTGGAGCTGGCCGGCTTGAGCCGGAGTACCTCCTCGAGGGCGGCCGCGTAGTTCTCGACGAGCCGCTCGGTCGAGAACGATGCCTTGCCGATGATGAAGTGCAGGTTGGCGTGGCGGTCGACCCGGAACTCGATCTTGCCGCCCTTGATGTCCGAGACAGCCTTGGTGACGTTAGGCGTCACGGTGCCGGTCTTCGGGTTGGGCATGAGGCCGCGAGGCCCCAGGACTCGACCGAGGCGACCGACTTTGCCCATCATGTCGGGGGTGGCCACGACGGCGTCGAAGTCGAGCCAGCCGCCGTTGACTTTCTCGATGAGCTCGTCCCCGCCGACCTCGTCAGCCCCGGCTGCGCGGGCCTCTTCAGCCTTGTCGCCACTGGCGAAGACGAGGACGCGTGCCGTCTTCCCGGTTCCGTGCGGGAGGTTGACCGTGCCGCGGACCATCTGGTCGGCCTTGCGGGGGTCGACCCCGAGCCGCATGGCGACGTCGAGGGTGGAGTCGAACTTCGACGAGCCGCCTCCCTGGGCGAGCTTGACCGCGCCGAGGGGCGCATACACCCGGTCCTTGTCGTACTTCTCCGCCGCTGCGTTGTAAGCCTTGCTGCGCTGCATGAGCTGGTTTCCTTTCGTGAGCTACCAGGTGTGGTCGAGTGGGCCAGCGCGGCCCTGCCACGTGATGCTGGGGGTGGTGCGAGGTACGGGGGTTCAGCCGTCGACGGTGATGCCCATCGAGCGCGCGGTGCCTTCGACGATCTTCATCGCGGCGTTGACGTCGTTGGCGTTGAGGTCGGGCAGCTTGGTGGTCGCGATCTCACGGACCTGGTCACGGTTGATCCGGCCGACCTTGTCCTTGTGCGGCACCGACGAGCCCTTCTGCAGTCCGGCCGCCTTCTTGATGAGCTCTGCAGCCGGCGGTGTCTTCGTCACGAACGTGAAGGTGCGGTCTTCGTAGATGGTGATCTCGACCGGGATTACGTTGCCCCGCATGGCCTCGGTGGCGGCGTTGTAGGCCTTGCAGAACTCCATGATGTTGACACCGTGCGGCCCGAGCGCGGTGCCGACGGGCGGGGCGGGAGTCGCCGCACCAGCCTGCAGCTGCACCTTGACGTTGGCGGCGATCTTCTTCTTCTTCTTGGGGGGCATGCTTTTTCGTCCTTGTGCTGATGTGGTGGGCAAACCGGGTGGCGTGCTCGGGGTGAGCGCGCAGATCAGACCTTCTGGATCTGCGTGAAGCTCAGCTCGACGGGCGTCTCGCGCCCGAAGATCTCGACGAGCGCCTTCACGCGCTGTGCGTCGACGTTGATCTCCGTGATCGTGGCGTGCAGTGTCGCGAACGGACCGTCGACGACCATCACGGAGTCGCCGGCGTAGAAGTCGGTGAACTCGACCTGCTGCTGCTTCTGCAGCTGCTGAGGCGTCTTCTTGGCCTCGACGATCGCCGGGGCCAGCATGGCCTCGACCTCGGCCAGGCTCAGCGGTACGGGCTGGTGGCTGTGGCCGACGAAGCCGGTCACCGAGGGTGTGTGGCGCACCGCGGACCAGGACTCGTCGCTGAGCTCCATCCGCACAAGGACGTAGCCGGGCAGCACGGTACGGCGCACGATCCGGCGCTGGCCGTTCTTGATCTCCGACACCTCCTCCTGCGGCACGTGGACCTCATAGATGAAGTCCTCCATGTTGAGGGAGGTGATCCGGTTCTCGAGGTTGGTCTTGACCCTGTTCTCCATGCCGGAGTACGTGTGGATGACGTACCAGTCGCCGGGCTTGGAGCGCAGCGCGGCACGGAACTCCTCGAGCGGGTCCTCGGCCGGCTCTTCGACGTCGGTCGTGTCAGCGGCATCGAGGTCGCTGACCTCAGCCGCGACGACGGCGTCGGTGGCGGTCACGTCGGATGAGCCGGGCTCGGCGTGGGTTGCCGCCTCGACCGTCTCGGGGTCGGTGCTCGTCGTCGTGTCGTCGGACACCGACTCGGGCACGGTTTGCTCGGTCACAGAAACGTCACTCACAGACTCTCTCGAGATCTCGGTTGTCACAGGGTCAGCCGAAGATCTTGAACATCGCCGAGTTGAACCCGTAGTCCAACAACGACACGTACGCGATCATGAACAGCACGAAGACCAGCACGACCATGAAGTAGGTGACGAGCTGGTCGCGCGTCGGCCAGATGACCTTGCGCAGCTCGGCTATCACCTGCCGGAAGAACAACGGGAGGCTGGTCCGCCCCTCTTTGGTGGGCCGACGTTCGCTCGACGAGCTGGGTGAGCGCGTCTCTGTCACCGGGTGTCCTTCCTAGTCGTGAACCATGCTTGCAGGGCAGGAGGGACTCGAACCCCCAACCGCCGGTTTTGGAGACCGGTGCTCTGCCAATTGAGCCACTGCCCTCCGGTGGCAATCACACTTACCAACGTCCGCCGCACAGATGAGGGCGCGCCGAAACAGGGTGCAATGGCCACCAAGACCCCGAGTGTACGGTGTCGTGCCCTGCGCAGTCGAACCGACGAGAACCGGCGCCCACCCCGCCAGCGTACGCCCGCACGGGGCACGAAGACGTTGGCCGCTCCTTGGACCAGCAGCGCCGAAGCCACGCTCAGATGCAACGATGGCGCCATGAGCGACAGCACGTCCACGTCCCGCCGGGTCTCGCGCCGCATCGGCAGCATGGCTGAGTCCGCCACGCTGGCCGTCGACGCCAAGGCGAAGGAGCTCAAGGCCGCCGGCCGGCCGGTGATCGGCTTCGGTGCCGGCGAGCCCGACTTCCCGACCCCTGACTACATCGTAGACGCGGCAGTCGAGGCGGCCCGCGACCCTCGCAACCACCGCTACACCCCCGCCGCTGGGCTGCCGGAGCTCAAAGAGGCCGTGGCGACCAAGACGGCGCGCGACTCCGGCTATCGGGTGCGGCCGGCCCAGGTTCTGGTCACGAACGGTGGAAAGCAGGCCGTCTACCAGACGTTCGCCACGCTGCTCGACCCCGGTGACGAGGTGCTGCTGCCGTCGCCGTACTGGACGACGTACCCCGAGGCGATCCGACTGGCCGGTGGCGAGCCCGTCGACGTCTTCGCCGACGAGACGCAGGGCTACCTGGTGACCGTGGACCAGCTGGAGGCGGCGCGCACCGACCGCACCAAGGCGCTTCTGTTCTGCTCGCCGTCGAACCCCACCGGCGCGGTGTACTCGCCCGAGCAGGTCCGCGAGATCGGCCGGTGGGCTGTGGACCACGGCATCTGGGTCGTGACGGACGAGATCTACGAGCACCTCACCTATGGCGGCGCCCAGTTCTCCTCGATCGTGGTCGAGGTGCCGGAGCTCGCCGAGACGTGCGTCGTGGTCAACGGCGTCGCCAAGACGTACGCGATGACCGGCTGGCGCGTCGGCTGGATGATCGGGCCGCCTGACGTGATCAAGGCGGCCACCAACCTGCAGTCGCACGCGACGTCGAACGTCGCCAACGTCTCCCAGCGCGCCGCCCTCGCGGCGGTGTCGGGTGACCTCAGCGCCGTGGCCACGATGCGCGCGGCGTTCGACCAGCGTCGTACGACGATCGTGTCGATGCTGCGCGACGTCAACGGTTTCAGCTGCCCGGAGCCGCAGGGCGCGTTTTACGCGTTCCCGTCCGTGCGCGACGCGCTGAACCGCGAGATCGGCGGACGTATGCCGACCACCTCGGCCGAGCTGGCCGAGGCCATCCTCGACCAGGCCGAGGTCGCTGTCGTGCCCGGAGAGGCGTTCGGAGCGCCCGGCTACCTGCGGCTGTCGTATGCCCTGGGAGACGACGACCTCGCCGAGGGCGTGAGCCGGATCCAGAAGCTCCTCGCCTGACTTGTGGCCGCTTCGCTGACCGACCAGCCGCGGCGCCCGCTTGCGGCGTTGCCCAAGGCGCACCTGCACCTGCACTTCACCGGGTCGATGCGGCACCTGACCGTGCTCGAACTCGCCCACGTCGCGGGTCTGCACCTTCCAGAGCAGCTGGCCGACCAGTGGCCCCCGGAGCTGTCGGCGGCCGACGAGAAGGGATGGTTCCGCTTCCAGCGGCTGTACGACATCGCCCGGTCGGTGCTGCGTACCGAAGAAGGTGTGCGCCGGCTGGTGCTTGAAGCGGCGCAGGACGACGCGCGGGAGGGATCGCGCTGGTTGGAGATCCAGGTGGACCCGAGCGGATACGCGGCCCACTTCGGCGGGATCACCGCGTTCACCGATCTCGTGCTCGATGCGGCCGTGGTGGCCACCCGACAGACCGGCGTCGCGGTAGCCGTGGTCGTCGCCGCCAACCGGACCCGGCACCCGCTCGACGCCCGGACACTGGCGCGGCTGGCCGCGCAGTACGCCGGTCGCGGTGTCGTCGGCTTCGGGTTGTCCAACGACGAGCGGCGTGGTGACACCTTGGCGTTCGCGCCCGCGTTTGCGATCGCCGACCGAGCGGGGCTGCTGGCGGTGCCCCACGGAGGAGAGCTGTGCGGGCCGCAGAGCGTGTGGTCCTGCCTCGACGGCCTCGGGGCGCGCCGCGTCGGCCACGGGGTGCGGTCGGTCGAGGACCCGAGGCTGCTGGACCGCCTCGCGACCTCCGGCGTGACACTGGAGCTCTGCCCTGCCTCGAACGTGGCCTTGGGCGTCCACGCGCGGCCGGCCGAAGTACCCCTGCGGCAGCTGTTCGATGCCGGCATCCCACTGGCGCTCGGCGCCGACGACCCGCTGCTCTTCGGGTCGCGCCTGCTGCACCAGTACGAGTCGGCCCGTGACGTGCACGGGTTCAGTGACCCCGAGCTCGCCGAGCTGGCCAGGATGTCAGTACGCGGCTCGGCCGCGCCCGACGACGTACGGGCCGGGCTGCTCGCCGAGATCGACGCCTGGCTCGCGTCGTGACGATCTTCGATTCGTCCGGCTCGCGTACGCCAAGGGCCTCAGCTGAGTCGGACGAATCGGCGGTCGGGGCTCAGTCCAGGGAGCAGCCGACGAGCACAGGTTCAGGATGGAGCTCGATGTCGAACGTGCGCCTTACGCCGTCACGGATCTCCCGAGCCAGCGCCACGACGTCGTCGGTGCTGGCGTCGCCGCGGTTGGTCACCGCGAGCGTGTGCTTCGTGGACAATCTCGCCCTCTCGTTGCCGTAACCCCTGGTGAAGCCTGCGCGCTCGATCAGCCAGGCAGCACTGGTCTTGACGCGCCCGTCGGGTTGCTCCCAGGCCGGTGCCCCGTCGGGCAGCTCGCCGGGCGCGACGAACGGGTTGGTGAAGAAGGACCCGGCGCTCCAGGTGTCGTGGTCGGTCTCGTCGAGAACCATCCCCTTGCTGGCGCGCAGCCGGAGCACTGCCGACCGGACCTCGGCGGCTGGGGCCCGCTCCCCCACCTCGATGCCGAGGGTGCGCGCCAGCTCGGCGTACTCCACCGGCGGCCCGAGGCTGCCCGGACGGAGCTGGAAGGTGACGCCACCCACGACGTAGCGTCCGGGTTTCTGCTTGAACATGCTGGTGCGGTAGCCGAACTGGCAGTCGACGCTGGAGAGCGTGCGGGCCCGACGCTCGGTGCGGTCGTAGACGTGGACGGACGCCACCGTGTCGCAGACCTCCTGACCGTAGGCGCCGACGTTCTGGATCGGCACAGCCCCGACCGTGCCGGGTATCCCCGCGAGCGCCTCGAGCCCGACCCACTCCTCGTGCACCGCTCGGGCGACCAGTTCGTCCCAGTCCTCGCCTGCCTCGACCGTCACGCCGACCCCACCGCAGGCAACGTCGCTGACGGCGACGCCCCGGGTGCCGACGCGCACGACCGTGCCCTCGAAGCCGGCATCGGCGACGAGGACGTTGCTTCCTCCACCCAGCACCAGAACCGGCTCGCCTCGCGCGTCGAGCTCCCGGACGGTCTCGTAGAGCTCGACCCGGTGGGTGACCTCGACGAGCGTGCGGGCAGGACCGCCGAGGTGCAGCGTCGTCCATGACGACAGCGGCTCCGCGGTGCGGCTCAACACCGCACGGTGGCCTTGCTCATCCCGAGGACCTTCTGGCCGGCGCTTGTGACGGTGAGGTCGATCGTCGCGACGCCGTCCTCGACGCTCGTCACAACGCCGGCCACCTCGACGTCCGCGCCGGTGTCGTCATCGGGTACGACGACCGGCTTGGTGAAACGGGCACCGAAGGAGATGACGCGAGCCGGGTCATCTACCCAGGTGGTCAATGCGCGGCCGGCCAGGGCGAGCGTGTACATGCCATGGGCGATGACGCCGGGAAGCCCCACCGCCGCAGCGACCCGGTCGCTCCAGTGGATCGGGTTGAAGTCACCCGACGCGCCGGCGTAGCGCACCAGGTCGCCACGGGTGACGGCGTAGGACTGCGGATCGAGCTGCTGGCCTGGCTCGAACGTCATGCCGGGCCCTCGCGGTGGGCGAGGGTGGCGAAGGCGGTGGCGACGTGGTCGCCGTCGGTCGTCGTCACCTCGGTACGGGTGCTGATCATGTCGACGCCGGCGCCCCGACGCAGCGAGTCGATCGTGAGGGTGCCGGCCAGCCGGTCACCCGCCCGGACCGGGCGGGACTGCTCGAAGCGCTGGTCGACGTGGATGACGTGACTCAGCTGGATGCCGACGTCAGGGTTGTTCATCAACGCGGTCATGGCCTGGAAGGCGATGACGATCGGGAACGTCAACGGCGCCTGCTCATCGTCACTGAGCGGCTCTGCGCCGATGGCTGCAGTGAACTCCGCGATCTTCTCGCGGCTGACGGAGTACGCCGTCGTGGGCGCGAAGCTACGACCCGTCAAACCAGGGTCGAGAG
>JACCVA010000168.1 GCA_013698435.1 Nocardioidaceae bacterium
CAGGCTCGCTAATCTGAGGGCAGTCGACCGAGGAGGCAGAGCTATGGCAAACCACGTTGCCACCGCAGTGACCGAGATCAGCGCCTCACGCGCGCAGGTGTGGGCAGCCCTCACCGACCCGGAGCAGATCAAGAAGTACATGTTCGGCTCACAGGTGGAGACCGACTGGCAGCAGGGCAGCCCCATCGTGTGGCGGGGGGAGTACGAAGGCAAGGCCTACGAGGACAAGGGCGAGGTCCTCGAGATCGACCCGAACCGGCGGCTGAAGATCACGCACTTCAGCCCGCTCAGCGGTCAAGAGGACGTGCCCGACAACTACCACACGCTGGTGTACGAGATCGATGAAGAAGGCGACACGACACGGCTCTCGCTCAGCCAGGACAACAATGCGAGCGAAGAAGAGGCTGAAAGGGCGACCGGCACCTGGGAGATGGTGCTCGCCGGCATCAAGGAGGTCGTCGAGCGCGGCTGACAGGGCGTGGCGGTCGGCGTACGTCGGTTCTGGTCGGCCGATGGCAGACTGGCCGTGTGGACTGGCATCTCGTTGACGACGCGCTCGCGAGGCGGCGCGCCGGCGTTCGGTGAGCCGCTACCTCACGCTGCGAGCGCTCGGTCTCGCCGTCGTCGCGGTGGTGTTGATGGCGGCGATGGTCGTGCTCGGCCTGTGGCAGCTGGGCACGTACGACGACCAGCAGCGCACCGCCGCGAAAACCCAGCTCACCCGCGATCCGGTGCCGCTCGACAAGGTCGTCGGACCCGATGACCCCTTCCCAGCCGACGGGGTGGGGCGGCCGGTGACGGTCTCCGGGGTGTACCTCGCAGCGGAGCAGCTGTACGTCGACGGCTTCGGGGGCGCCGATGCGCGTTACGCGGTCGTGACCCCGCTGCTCACCGAGTCGGGCTCCGCCGTCCTCGTGGTGCGGGGGTCGGCACATCAGCCTGCCGCCGACGTACCTCAAGGTGAAGTGCGCGTGACCGGGGTGCTCGAACCAGCGACCAGCGAGGGCGCCCCGCTCGATGCTGACCGCGTCACGGATGGCCTTCGCATCTCCGCGCTGGTCAGTGAGGTGAGCGTCGACCTCTACGGCGGCTACGTCGTCGCAACGACCGCCGCGAGCACCGGACTCGAGCCGGTGACCCCCGATCCGCCGGCGCCCTCGCGGTGGGCGGGTCTGCGCAACCTGCTGTATGCCGTGCAGTGGTGGCTGTTCGCGGCGTTCGTCGCCTTCATGTGGTGGCGCGCGGTCAACGACGAGACTGCCACCGGGGTGCGCGACCAGGTGGGATAGCGTCCGCAGCGTGAAAGAAGCCCTGCTGCGCTACCGGGTGATGGCCTACGTGGTCGGAGTGCTGCTGATCGTGCTGATCGTCATCGGCGTGCCACTCAAGTACCTCGCCGCCGACGGCACCGATCCCCAACAGGTCGGCGAGTGGATCACCACGTATCTCGGGATCGCGCATGGCTGGCTGTACATGATCTTTTTAGTAGCGGCGGCTCTGCTGGCACGCAAGGCAGGCTTCCCCTTGGGCTTCACAGTGCTGGTTCTGCTGCTCGGCACCGTGCCGTTCCTCAGTTTCTACGGCGAGCGCCTGGCCACCGGCCGCGTGCGCTCGACACATCCCGAGCCCGTGGCCGGCTGATGCCGCTCACCTCTGCCGGAAGACGAGGCACGCCCGACCGATGACGGTCAGGCGTGCCTCGAGCGACGTACGGCCGGGTCAGACGTCCTTCTTCTCCACAGGCTGGTCCGGTGTGGTCGGCGTCGACGACTCGACGGTCTCCTCGGTCGGGAACGGCGCTGTGGGAGCGGTATCGGACCCGTCGACCGGGCCGGCGGTCTCAGCAGGGGACGTCGGCGTCGTCGCCGCGGTCGGTGTCGACGGGGGAGTCGAGGCAGCCGCCGGACGCGGTGGAGTGCTCGAAGCAGAGTCGCGGCTCGCGGTCCACGCCGGGTCGGCGTCCTTGCCGGTCAGCTTGCTGTAGACGAACGCCGCGGCGCCGCCCAGACCGAGCAGGAGCACGAAGTTGCGCAGCTTGTGGCTATTCTTGCGCTCCTCGACGATGCCGGCACGCTCGGCTACCTCGCGGCCCTTGCGGCGGCTGGTGGCCACCGCACCGGCGACGACTGGTGCCATCTTGCTTCGGGCATCCTCGACGGCCGGCGCCAACCGGTCGCGGGCGTCCTCGAGCGCGGGGCCGACGGTGGAGGCAACGGACGACAGGGCCTGCTCCGTTGCTGATCCGATCTTCTCGATGGCGGCCTCGGCAGCAGGCTTGACGTTGCTGCGGGCGTCTTTGGCGGCGGAACGCGCCTTTTTGCGGGTCGATGTCAGGGCCACGGTTGGCTCCTCCTCGTATTCGTGTCGCACAGTCGCGTTGAGGCAGGCAGCTGCCTGCTCCCCCCTACTCTTACGCATCGCTGGTGTTTGCACCACACGGGTCCGGCCCCGGGCTGCGCTTGAGCGGCGTGCGAGGATGGGACGACTGCGTTCGTACGCCGCCGAGTGCGGCGCACGGCCCCGCGACGGTGCTGGGGTGCAGAGCGACCGCGGTCATGTGCGACCGCCGAGCGCGACCCATGACCCCCGACATACGCAAAGGACGAGCTGGTGGCCGAAGAGCTGTACGCGACCTTGAAGACCAACCGCGGCGACATCGTCGTCCAACTTTTCCCGAACCACGCCCCCACGACCGTCGAGAACTTCGTCGGCCTCGCCGAGGGGACGAAGGAGTGGAAGGACCCGCAGTCCGGCCAGCAGTCGACAGAGCGATTCTACGACGGGCTGACCTTCCACCGCGTCATCGAGGGCTTCATGATCCAGGGCGGAGATCCCCAGGGCACCGGCATGGGCGGACCGGGCTACACGTTCAAGGACGAGTTCCACCCCGAGCTCGCCTTCACCAGGCCCTACCTGCTGGCGATGGCAAACGCGGGACCAGGCACCAACGGCTCCCAGTTCTTCATCACCGCCGGCCCGACGCCGCACCTGAACAACCGCCACACCATCTTCGGCGAGGTCGCCGACCAGGCCAGCCGCGAGGTCGTCGACGCGATCGTCACGAGCCCCACCGACCGCTCCGACCGCCCGACCGAGCCGGTCGTGATCGAGCGGCTCGAGGTCGAGCGTCGCTGACGCACCCGGCCGGACTGAGACAGCGATGACGACGGACCCCACCACCCCGGACGCCACAACGATCCCCCGCTGCTATCGCCATCCCGAGCGCGAGACCTACATCGCGTGCCAGCGATGCGGTCGACCGATCTGCCCCGACTGCATGAACCAGGCCTCGGTCGGGTTCCAGTGCCCGGACTGCGTACGGGCCGGCAATGCCGGCGTCCGGCAGGCCCGCACCACGTTCGGGGGGCGGCTGACGCAGGGCGCTGCGGCGGTGACGGTCGGCCTCATCGCTGTCAACGTCGTCTTCTTCGTGCTGGCGCACGGGTCCAACGAGTTCCTCTACCAGACCGTGCTGATCCCCCGACAGGTCGCGGAGGGCGAGGTATGGCGCCTGTTCACGGCGATGTTCCTTCACTACCAGCTGCTGCACATCGTCTTGAACATGGTGGGACTGTGGATCTTCGGAAACTACCTCGAGTCCGCCCT
>JACCVA010000178.1 GCA_013698435.1 Nocardioidaceae bacterium
GGTCGAAGCCGGGCTTTGAGCCGACCGTGGTCGGCTTCGACTCTGTTGTTCGCGTACTGCTCGGTGTCATGTAAGGCGGTCGGGGACGAGCTCGTCGAAGACGCGCGGGTAGGCCGGTGTCCGATCCGTCGTCACCTCGACAGGCACCGCGCCGGTCGCGAGTGCCCTGGTGAAGAACGTTCGTGCTGCGGTCAGATCTCGCCTGGCAGACAGCCAGACGTCGATGACCTGCCCGTACTGGTCGACCGGACGGTACAGGTACGTCCACCGGCCGTCGACCTTGACGTAGGTCTCGTCGACGAACCAGCGGCCACCAGGGAGGTGGCGGCATGGCCGTGCCGCTTCGACGAACTCCGGTGTGAAGCGTTGGACCCACCGGTAGACGGTGACGTGATCGACCGTGACACCACGCTCGGCGAGCAGCTCCTCGACGTCACGGTAGGACAGGCCGTACCGCAGGTACCACCGCACCGCCACCGAGATCACCTCGCGAGGAAACCGGAAACCAGCGAACGCCGAGGCCGAGGACGAGCTCATGACACCATTCTCGTGCCAGGCCCGATCGAGCAACGCAACAGTGCCGGCTCAGGCAATGACGAAATGGTCACCGCTGAACCGGGCGACCCTGTCGAAATTGTAGAGGTCGAGTTGTACGAGCTGCACGCTGAGGCTTGATACCCCCGTCGCTCGATCAGCTCGGTGTTTGGATCCATGGAGCGTGAGCCCGCAAGTGGTGACCCATTGCAACAAGTGGTGGTGAGCCTTGGTCTCCCGGCCTACCACGCGGCCCAGGCGGCCGCGGACCCTCTCGTCCGCGCCTCCCTTGGGTAAGCAGCGAGCGTTCAGGTCGCTTTCGCCTTACCTCACCATGGTGATCCTCCTACGGCGCCCGGGCTCGGCATTCCCGTGGTCGACGGCGTGACCTATGAGACCTGGGACCTTCCCAACCCCCACGGTTGGGACGCGAATGCCATTCGTCCGCTCCGCGAGCACATCAGCGCGAGGATCGACGATCTCCCGGCTAGGTTCGCTGGAGAGTCCTGAGGCTAGGCGCCCAGCGCAGGACCGCTCCGGCCCTCAGGGCGGTGGGCGATCACGCCCTCGAAATCGGCTCGACTCTGGCCCGCTCCATGGGGAGGTCTCGGCGAACTCGGCCCCGGTCGCAGCTGGGCGCGGACGATGTGGATTGGGCCCGATACCGCAGCCCAGCTCCTACTCACCGCCGGTGGAAACATGGACCGGATGCGCAATGAAGCCGCTTTCGCGGCCCTGTGTGGCGCCAGCCCGATCCAGGCATCCTCCGGCAAGGTCACCCGCCACCGACTGTCGCGGGGCGGAGATCGCGCCGCGAACAGCGCCCTCTACCGCATCGCCTTGGTCCGGATGGCCGGCGACCAGCACACCAAGGACTACGTCGCCCGCCAACGGAGGTTGTCCCGGGTCTCGTGGAACTTGAGGTGGCGGTCCCCCGCCTGAGGCCGACCGGATGGTAGGTCTCGGGTGTTCCGCCAAGAAGACCCAGAGACAGGGGACCGCTGTGACCAAGAAGTATCAGACGACCGAGTTCGACACGAGCACGCTGACCGTCCCGGAGCAGGTGAGCGTGGCGATGGAGGAGATCGCCGCGGACTTGCGCGAGGGTCTGCTGGCGCTCGCGGTCGGTGCCGGATTGCAGGTGATGGAGCAGCTGATGGAGGCCGACGTGGCCGGGTTGTGCGGCCCCAGGGGCAAGCACGACCCCGAGCGCACCAAGACCCGGCACGGCACCGAGGCCGGGTCGGTCACCCTGGGCGGGCGCCGGGTGCCGGTGCGACGGCCCAGGGTCCGTGCCAGCGATGGGACCGGGGAGGTGCCGGTGGGGACCTATGAGGTGTTCAACGGCACCGAACTGCTCGGGAAGATGGCGATGGAGCGGATGCTGGCCGGGGTGTCCACCCGGCGCTACCCGACGGCGCTGGAGCCGGTCGGCCAGAGCGTGAGCGAGCAGTCGAAGGCGACCAGCAGGTCCGCGGTGTCGCGCAAGTTCGTGGCGATGACCGAGCACGCGCTGGCCGACCTGCTCGCCGGTGACCTGTCTGGTCTGGACCTGGTAGCGCTGATGATCGACGGCGTCCACTTCGCCGACCACCTGTGCGTGGTCGCCCTCGGTATCGACATCGACGGGACCAAGCACCCTCTTGCCGTGGTGGAGGGATCGACGGAGAACACCACCCTGGTCCGCGGCCTGCTGGGCGGGCTGCGCGAACGCGGCCTGGATGTCACCGCGCCGATCCTGGCCGTCCTCGACGGCGCCAAGGCTCTCGCGGCTGGCGTCAAGGAGGTCTTCGACCACCCCGTGATCGCCCGTTGTCAGATCCACAAGCTGCGCAACGTGCGCGACCACCTGCCTGAGAAGATGCGCGGACCGGTCACCAAGCGGATGCGGGCCGCCTACCACGCCGAGTCCGCACTGGAGGCCGAGGCCATCTTGGCGGCGTTGGCCAAGGAGTTGGACAAGACCCACCCCGGCGCCGCGGCCAGTCTCCGCGAAGGCATGGCCGAGACCCTGACCGTGCTCCGCCTCGACATCCCGCCCACCCTGGCCCGACGCTGCGCAGCACCAACGCAGTCGAGTCGATGATCTCGATCAGCCGCGACCACGCCCGCAACGTCAAGCGGTGGCGCGACGGGCAGATGACGCTGCGCTGGTGCGCAGCCGGCATAGTCGAGGCCGCCAAGCAGTTCCGCCGCGTCAACGGCCACCTCCACCTGCCCGCGCTCCGCGCCGCACTAGAACGCCACGTCGCTACCGAAACTGTCGGAGCCGAGTGCAACACTCAAGACGTGAGCGCAGCCTGATGCTCACCGGGAGCCACCGAAGTTCCACGGAACTCGGGACATCCTCGAGTCGTCGCGCTTGGCAGAAGTGTCCTCGCGAGAGCCTCTGCTTGTCATCACCGCTGTGGGGAAAGCGCGGTGCCGGGTCTGGCCGTGCCGGGAGCGACGGCGGTGACGTGTGCATCGGTTCCGGCTGCCTGCCCGCTCCCGGATTGTGGGCATGAAGGTCAATCTGGCGGGTCCTGGGTATCGAGGGTCACAAGGAGCGCTCCGGCAGCGCCACCGAGACGGTGGTCAGTCGCTTCCAGGCTGACACGGGCTCGAGGTGGACGGCGTCGTCGGCCCGCTGACCTGGGAAACCGGCCGATCGACGAGCCCTACTGTGTGGATCAGTACGCCGCTCAGCGCCAGCTCGGCACGCCGAAAATTTGGGATGGCGTAGAGCCGATGGGCTTCGACTGCTCAGGCCTGGCCCTGCAAGCGATGTACGCCGAAGGCGGCGACGTGCCCGACCTGGACGCCAACATGCGCGTGGGAGCGGACTCCCGCGCCACGCCTGACGTCCATGAGTCCGCTCTGGCCCAAGTGCCGCAGTCTGAGCGCCGGCGAGGAAACCTGCTCTTCTACGGTTCTTCGATCACCCACATGGCGATCTATCTCGGTCACGACAGGATCCTCGAAGACGTCGGGCCGGTGGCCGCATCGCGTCGCTCTATGCCGACGGGTTGCCGGCGCATCCTCTGGTCGTCAGGCCGTTCCCCGGCCGGCCCGACTGACGCCGGCGCCAACGCGGGCTCACCACCACAGGGCCGCCGCCGCACTCAGCAGTCCTACCAGCAGCAGGCTCAGCGCCCACACCGTGTCGAGGTTGAACCACGTGCGCGACACGGCCCGCAAGCCGAA
>JACCVA010000184.1 GCA_013698435.1 Nocardioidaceae bacterium
CAGCTGAGCCCTTCGTGACGAAGAACCGCTGGCTCTCCTCACTCTCCATGAACTTGATGAAGTCGATCGCGGTCGCCTTGTTGTCGGAGTAGGCACTGATGGCCAAGTTGTGACCACCGAGGGCCGAGGCACCGACGCCGTCGGCACCGGGCAAGGGAGCCACGTCGAACTTGCCCTGAACCTTGGAGCTCTTCTCTGTCGATGCGAGGCTGTAGACGTAGGGCCAGTTCCGCAGGAACAGCAGCTTGCCGGACTCGAAGGCGATCCGGCCCTCTTCCTCGGTGTAGGTGATGGCCTCCTTGGGGATGTTGCCGTTGGCGAAGGCGTCGACGAGCTGGCTCAGACCGGCGGCTGCCTCGGGGCTGTCGACGGTGGGCGTGGAACCGTCGTCAGCGACGATCGCGCCACCGGCGCCGTTGATCGCCTCGGCCGCGTTGACCGTCAGGCCCTCGTACTTGGAGAACTGGCCCGCGAAGCACTCCATGTTGTTGTCCTCGGCGATCGAGCACATGCTCATCATCTCGTCCCACGTCTCGGGCGGAGTGTCGACGAGGTCCTTGCGGTAGTAGAGCATCCCACCATCGGTGAGCCAGGGGGCGCCGTACTGCTTGCCGTTGTACATACCGCTCTCAACCGTGGACGGCAGGAGAGGCTCGGTGTCGAGGGCGAGGTCGCCCTCGAGCGGCTGTAGCCATCCCTTGGCGGCAAACTCGGCGTTCCAGATCAGGTCGACGGACACGACGTCGTAGTCGGCGTTCTGCGCCTCGAGGTTGCGGGCGAGGTCGTCGTGCTGCTGGTCGGCCTCGTCTGTCTGCTCCTTGACCGTCACCTTCTCGTCAGGATGGTCCTTGTTCCACTTCGCGACGATAGGCGCGATCGTGCCGCTGTTGTCCTTGCCCTGCACATACGTGATCGGTCCTCGTTGGTCGAGGTTCTCCTTTGCGGCCGGGTTGCCGCTGCTCTCTTCACCCCCCCCACACGCCGCAAGGGTCAGTACGGATACGGCCGCTGTCGCAATAAGGGCCTTGCGCTTATGGGGCATTACGTTCCTCCGGATACTTGATGAACCGATGTTGCCACGGTTGGCGACACCGGATGGGGACTGCTTTCGAGCACTCACGAGACGACAACCCAGACAGCTGTGTCGACGGGAAGCACTCCGGAATCGACGCCGAACCCTGATGTGAGCAGAATCTGGCCCTGCGGAAGGGGTACGTCGGATGGGCCGGTGTTGACCCAGCACTGGACATCACCGCGGCGCAGAGCGAGAGTTCCCGCGGACGACTCCAGCCAGGTGAGTGGGTCGAGGCCGGTGAAGTACTTGCGTCTCAGACTCAGTGCCCTTCGGTACAGGTTGAGCATCGACTCGCTGTCGTGCTCCTCGGCCGCTGCGGTCAGCGTGGCCCACTCGGCTGGTTGAGGAAGCCACGGAACTGAGGCGTCGTCCGCGCTGAACCCGAAAGGTGGACTCTCACCAGACCAGGGCAAGGGGACCCGGCAACCATCGCGGCCGGGGTCGGTGTGTCCGGACTGGATCCACGTAGGGTCCTGACGAAGCTCGGACGGGATGTCCTCGACCTCTGCCAATCCCAGCTCCTCGCCCTGGTAGAGGTAGGCACCGCCGGGCAGGGACAGAGTCAGCATGATGGCGGCTCGCGCGCGTTTCCTGCCGAGCGTGAGGTCGGCGGATTCGGAGCCCCAGCGGGCGTGCTCCCAGTCACTGTCGACAAGTCGAGCCGGCTGGCTGCGTGCATATCGGGTCACATGGCGAACGATGTCGTGGTTGGACAGCACCCAGGTACTGGCCGCTCCGACGACGGCCGCTGCGGCGGTGACGTCCTCGATGACCTGGCGCATGACGTCTGCCCGGAACGGCGCACGGAGGAAGTCGAACTGGAAGGCTGCGTGGAGCTCGTCTGCCCGCAGGTACTGCGCCAGTCGCTCGCTGCTGGACACCCATGCCTCTGCCACGAAGACTCGCGGGGGGTCGTAGGAGTCTGCCACCTTGCGCCACCTGCGGTAGATCTCGTGAACCTCGTCCTGGTCCCATGCCGGGTGGAACGCGTTGCCCGCGAGGGAGCCGTCCCGTGGACCGGCATCGGGAAGACCATCAGCCTTGCTGAGGCCATGCGCCACGTCGATGCGGAACCCGTCGACGTCGCGGTCGAACCAGAAACGCAAGATGTCCTCGAACTCGTCGCCGACCTCTGGATTGGTCCAGTCGAGGTCTGGCTGCTCCGGTGCGAAAAGATGGAGGTACCACTCCCCCGCTGACCCGTCGGGGGCCGTCACCCGTGTCCACGCAGGCCCACCGAAGTTGCTGGACCAGTCGTTGGGGGGCAGTTCTGCGTTGTCGCCACGGCCGGGCCGGAAGATGTATCGTGCGCGCGCGGCAGCATCTCCGCGCAGCGCCGCCTGGAACCACCGGTGCTCTGACGACGTGTGGTTCGGGACGATGTCGAGCAGGATCTTCAAGCCCAAATCATGGGCTTCACGGATCAAATCCTCGGCGGCGGTCAGGGTTCCGAAAGCCGGCTCGATGTCCCGGTATTCAGCGACGTCATAACCTCCGTCATACATCGGCGACGGAAACCAAGGGTTGATCCACACCGCATCGACACCGAGCTCGGCTAGGTAGGGGAGCCGCGTGCGAAGCCCGCCGATGTCACCGACTCCGTCATCATCGCTGTCAGCGAAGCTGCGGATGTACACCTGGTACACGACTGCGGTCTTCCACCAATCCTCGGGTCCAGGACCGCGTTGGAGGCGTTCGCCCACAGAGGACACGTCTCGTGCGCTCACGTGGCCTCCTCACTGGTGGAACGGCTGTCCGGGCCCATCTTGACAGGAGTCGACGGTGTGAGCCAGACCACACCGCCATCGCGACCGAACTGTGTTCCGGGACGGCAGCACCGGACCGGCTGCCGGAACCCACCGAGCGACCTCGCCACCCTGGTCATCTGGGTCACACCTGTGGGTCGAAAGTTGCATGGAATCTTGGCTTGTACCAGGCTGGGTCGGTCCTCGTCCCAAGGAGTGTGCTGCGTGCCCGGTCGGCACATCGCCCCTCGTCACAAAGCGTCTCGTTCCCTCAGCCGGTCTCTTGTCCGGCTGGCTGCTGTTGCTGTAGGTGGCGTGCCCCAGGGCGGCGTCACCGGAGCAGTCGCTCTCGTGGGAGCAGTCGCTGTCGCTACCGGAGTTGGGGTCGCCTCGCTCGACGCAAAGAGCGACACCACTGATACAACCAACGCTGCCGCCACGGTGCCCAGCTCAACGGAGACGGTCGACCGGCTCGGACAGCGCCTGCACCGCGATGCTGGCAGCGAGCAGGTCAGCCGTTCGGCGACCCGGCCGGCGCTGGCCTCCGAGCAGCGGGAGACCAAGCACAACGCCATGTCGGTCAGCCACCAGTCGCTCACCGGCCGTGTCGTGCAGTCCGTTGCCCCGACGGACCCCCGCACAATCGCGATGATGCTGTTGCCGGAGTACGGCTGGGACAGCACGCAGTTCTCCTGCCTCGACCAGCTCTACATCAGCGAGAGCGACTGGGATCCCTACGCGACGAACTCGTCGTCGGGAGCCTACGGGATCCCGCAGTCGCTTCCGGCAGAGAAGATGGCCACCGCGGGTGCCGACTGGCGCACCAGTCCCGCCACCCAGATCGAGTGGGGCTTGGACTACATCCTGTCCAGCTACGGCACTCCCTGCTCCGCGTGGTCCTTCAAGCAAGGGAACAACTGGTACTGATTCTGGTTGCGATGGCTGACATCAAAATGCTTCGCGGCGAGTAGTCCACACAGGGCTTTGCTCGACCGTGGCGGCCAGCCGGCATTTGTGATCCGCCACGCGCATCATCGAACCTTGCACGGGAGCTGTCCCGTCAAAGTGCCTTCAATGCAACGGCCAGGAGTGCGGCCTGCCGCTGCCGGCCTGGGCTGGGGGTCACGTCGATCCACTCCTTAGGCGGCCAGTCCTCGTAGTTCATGACAGGGATGGTGTGGACGTGCATGTGCGGGATCGTCTGCCAAGCGGCCACACCGTTGTGCTGCTGAATAT
>JACCVA010000219.1 GCA_013698435.1 Nocardioidaceae bacterium
TGACGTCTCGGGCGTTGATCGAGGACAAGTACGACGTGACCGACGCGGTGGTCGTGGGCTCGCTGCTGATCACGCTGCTCCGCCACGCCGACCGCGTCGGGATCGCCTGCCAGGCCCAACTGGTCAACGTGATCGCGCCGATCCTGACGCAACCAGGCGGCCCCGCGTGGCGTCAGACGATCTTCCACCCCTTCGCCCAGGTCACGAAGCATGCGCGCGGACAGGTCCTGAGGGTAGAGACGCGGTCGCCGACGTATGAGACGCGCAGGTATGGCGAGGTTGCGTTGGTCGACGCCGTCGCCACCTACGAGGAAGAGCGCGGCGAGGTGGCGGTCTTTGCAGTCAATCGCAGCCGGACCGACCCGATTGAGATCACCCTCGACGTGCGGGGATTCCCGGAGGGGGGCACACTCGAAGCCACGACTCTCCACCATAACGATCCCGCCACTCGCAACGTGGCAGAGGCTCCGGACAGGGTGGTCCCTCGTAGGCTGGAGGACACCAGCCTCACCGAAGGGCACCTAGCAGCCGTCCTTCCGCCGTTGTCATGGAGTGTCATACGTCTCGTTCCGTCCCCCGCAGATACGTCCTTCCCCGATCGCAAGGAGCCACAACAATGAACCAGAGATCCCACCCGGCCGAGCCCCTCAGTGCACCCACCGTCTTCACCCGTCGTCGCTTCCTCAGCCTGAGTGCACTCACGACGGCCGCCTTGGTCACGGGTTGTGGCGGTGGTCAAGGTGTCGGCGGCACGGACAAGGAAGGTGTCGGGGGGTTCAGCGGCAAGTACGACGGCCCGGCGCTCACACTGGCCTACTGGAACGGGTTCACCGGGGGTGACGGGCCCGCGATGACGGCGCTTGTCGAGTCGTTCAACAGCGCTGAGAAGAACATCACGGTCAAGGCCAACACCATTGAGTGGGCCGACTTCTACCAGCGGCTTCCTGCCGCGATCCAAGCAAACAAGGGACCCGACGTCGGGGCCATGCACCTCGACCAGCTGGCGACGAACGCTGCCCGTAGCGTCATCGTGCCGGTCGACGACGTCGCCACGGCACTCGACCTGAAGGAGTCCGACTTCGCTCCGGCGGTGTGGGGTCCTGGCATCTACCAGGGAAAGCGTTATGGCATACCGCTGGACGTGCACTGCCTGGCCATGTACTACAACAAGGACCACTTCTCCAAGGCCGGGATCGACGCGGCGCCAACCGACGCGGCCAGCCTCGAAGACGCCTGCAAGAAGCTTCAAGCGGCGGGCATCGACACGCCGTTCTGGATGCCGAACCAGTGGCCGGCGCACCTGATGTTCCTCAGCCTGCTCTGGCAGTTCGGTGGTGAGCCGTACGCCGAGGACGGGTCCGAGGCGACCTTCGGGTCCGAGGCGGGCGTCAAGGCGCTCACGTGGATGACCGAGCAGATCGACAAGGGATACAGCCCCAGCAACGTCGACATCGACGCTCAGTACCTCGCGTTCAAGAACGGCGAGAACTCCATCACGTGGGACGGGATCTGGCAGATCAACGACCTGAAGGAAGCCGGTCTCAACTACGGCATCGCCCCGTTGCCGACCATCGGCGACGAGCCTGCCTCGTGGGCCAACTCTCACAACTTCTTCCTCACGTCGCAGGCCGCCGAGGACCAGGACCGCTCCGACGCGTCGAAGGTATTCATCGGTTGGATGAGCGACCAGTCGTCGAAGTGGTCTGCTGCCGGCATGATCCCGGCCCGCAACTCCGCGAGAGAGGAGTCGGCATACACCGACTCCGTGCAGTACGCCATCAAGGACCAGGTCCCTCACCTGCACTTCCTCCCCCCGGTGCCGGGTCTCGGTGACGTGCAGCCGACCACCATGGAGGCGGCGGTCAACGAGGCAATTCTGGGCCAGAAGTCCGTCGAAGAAGCACTGTCCAAGGCGCAGTCCAACGCCACCAAGCTGATGCAGGACAACCTCGAGAAGTTCGGCGGCTGACACCATGGCTGCCCCGCCGACCGAGGAGATCGCCCAAGATGATGCCCCGGCGGTGCGGAGGGGGTCGATGCGAGACAGGCCGTTGACGGCTTGGCTCTTCTTGGCCCCCTACCTTGCCTTGTTCTCGGCGTTCGTGCTGGCGCCGATCATCTTCGGCCTCTGGATCAGCCTGCACAACTGGGACTTCACGTTGCCGCGCAAGCCGTTCGTGGGGCTCGACAACTACAAGGACCTGTTCGACTCAAGCTCGGTGTCGTTCGCGCCGTTCTGGAACTCCATGCAGGCCACCGGCATCTTCACGGTGCTGAGCGTCCCGTTGTTGCTCATCGTCCCGCTGGCGATTGCGTTGGTGATGAACCAGCGGTTCCGTGGACGCAACGCCGTGCGAGCGATCTACTTCGCCCCTTACGTCTTGGGCGTCGCGGTCGTCGGCCTGCTGTGGCGGTTTCTCCTTGATGCCAATATCGGCGTCATCAACTACATCGTCGGCCTGACGGGACTCCCGGGCGACACCCCCTGGCTCAGCTCGGTCCCCGAGGCGTGGGCAGCCCTCGTCGGGGTGACGGTGTGGTGGACCCTCGGTTTCAACGCCGTGATCTTCTTGGCCGGGCTGCAGGACATCCCGCACGAGCAGTACGAAGCAGCCCGGGTCGACGGCGCCAGCGCATTCCGCACGTTCTGGCACGTGACAATCCCGGGACTCCGGCCGGTCACGTTGTTCGTGATGATGACGACCATCATCGCCTCGGCCAACATGTTCGGTCAGTCCTACCTCATGACGAACGGTGCCCCGGGGCAGAAGACGCGGACGGCAATCTTCCAGATCGCGGAGACGGGGCTGCAGAACTTCCAGATGGG
>JACCVA010000220.1 GCA_013698435.1 Nocardioidaceae bacterium
CCTCTTCGGCGGTCTCTCAGAGGTCGTGCTGCCGACGTCATCGCGAGGGGTGCTGGAGGCGGGTCCGACCGCTCGTGCGCTGCGCGCAGCTGCGGCGCGTACCAACGACGACGTCGTGCGCGCGTTAGGGTGACCTCGATGAAGCGCCTCTCGTCACTCGTCGCGGTGGCCGTCATGAGCGTCGCGACGCTTTCGGCCTGCAGTGGCGGCGACGGGAGTGAGTACTGCGACCGGTTCCGCGCGAACGTCGAGAGCAACCAGTTCGACAACCTGGGCGCCGACGACATCAACAAGGTCACCGACGAGCTCAAGCAGTTCCGCGAACTGGCGCCGGACGAGCTGAAGGACGACTACGACACGCTGATCGCTGCGATCGAGAAGCCCTCCGCCGCGAGTGACCCGACCCAAGCGGTCAAGAACATCCAGGACTACGCCGTGGAGAACTGTGACGTGAAGGTCGAGTCCGGGTCCTGACCCGGCGCCGCCGCCGTGGTAGACAGCGGTATGCGCCGCCTCGCAGCAGCCGTCACCGTCGCCATCGTGGGTGCTGGCTCGCTGACCGCCTGTGGCGGTGACGAGTACTGCGGCAAGCTGCAGGACTACGACGACGACACCGAGCTGGCGCAGGCCAACTTCCGCAGCCAGGCCGGGCTGCAGGAGCTGCATGACGTCTTCGTCGACCTCGGCAAGAGCGCACCGGACGGCCTCGACGACGACTACACGCTCGTCATCGAGGGGGTGCGCGCCACGAAGGACGGACGGGCCGACGAGCTCGACCGGGAGGCTGTGGCGTCGGCGTACTCAGCGATCTCGGACGACGCGCGTGACCGGTGCGACGTCGACATGGGTTAGCGGGCTCTGTCGCGTGATCTCGCCCGAGGTGCGCCCGCCGAGCCGTAGAGTTACGGCCATGACTCAGCCGCCCCAGGGAGACCAGCCGCGCTACGGTGGGCAGCCCGAGCCGCAGCGGCCTCCCCCGTACGCCGGTCAGCCCCCGCGGTGGCAACGGTGAGCCGCCGAAGAACAGGACCGGGCTCATCATCGGTCTAGTGGTACTGGCCCTGATCGTCATCGGCGGTGTGGTCATCGCGATCGCCACGGTCGGCGGCGGTGAGACCTTCTGTGATCGGTTCGAGAAGAACGCCAACAACAGCGAGTTCGACGACATCGGTCCCGGCGACTCGCAAAGGCTCATCGACGAGCTGGAGACGTTCAAGGACCTCGCCCCCGACGAGCTGAAGGTCGACTACGACCAGCTGATCGACGCCGCGAAGGGCAATCCGAGTCCGACTGTCGAGACTGCTGTGCAGAACATCCAGGCGTACGCGGTCGACAACTGTGACGTCAGCCTCGACACGCCCGCCTCGTGACCTGTCCCTCGAGATCGCACCATGTCTGACTTCCAGTCCCAGCCCCCAGCGGGCTGGTCCGGGGAGCCGCCTCGGCAGAACAGGACTGGTGTCATCGTTGCGGTGGCGGCGCTGATCGTGCTGCTGGTTGGCGGCGGTGTTGCGCTGGCGCTCCTCATCGGTTCCGATGAGACCAGCAACGCGTCATCGCCTACCGAGACCACGACGAGCCAATCCACCGAGGACCCGAGCACCGGGAACCCGACCACCTCGGAGCCGACCACGACCGAGCCCACGACCCAGCCCCGCACACAGACGTCGACAACGACCGAGCCGACCGGTCCGCACATCACACCGGGGCAGTCATTTTGCGAGCGGTTCGAGAAGAACGCCACGAGCAACGAGTTCGACGACGTCGACCCTGCAGACACCGACAAGCTGGTCGCCGAGCTCAGGGTATTCCGGCAGCTGGCGCCGGCTCAGCTGAAGGACGACTATCGTGTGTTGATCTCCGCCGTCGAGGGCGATCCGGCACCGGACATGCAGACCTCGATCGAGGCCATCCAGACCTACGCCGTCGACAACTGCGACGTCACCCTCGACGGCTCGTGAACCGATGACGGGGGAGCACCATGTCTGACTACCCACCTGTCGGACCGCCGGCCGACGGTCCGCACGGCTGGTCCGGCCGGCAACGGCCGGGACAGCAGGGACCGCCGGGACAGGAGCCGCCGTACCCGCACCAAAACCTGTTGCCGCAAGAGGTGCAACGCGGCGTCAACCGCAAGCCGCTTTACCTCGTGATCGCAGCCGTGCTGGCTCTCGTGCTTGTGGGCGGGGTCCTCTTCGTCGCGCTGCGCGACGACGGTGAGGACACCCGGGCGGAGTACTGCGCCGAGCTGCGCGACCTCACCGACAACGGTGACCTGGGCTCGGCGCTGTCGGGTGCCGACGAGACGACCCTGGACCGGATCCGCACGCTGCAGGACACGGCTCCGAGTGGGGTGGCCGACGACTGGAAGAAGATCGTCGACACCGTGGACACGGCGATCGAGAGCCAGAACCCCAACCCCTCGGAGCTGCTCACCGCCTTCGGCGCACTGCAGGCGATTGCCAGGGATGCCAAGCAGAACTGCGACCTCGACATTCCCCTGCTGTGAAAGGCGTTCGCTGACTGCGACACCGACCACTGCTTCCCACATTGCTGCTGCGACGCTAGATTGCGAGGCATCTACTCGAGAAGTGAGGTAGTCGCAGTGCCTGTTCCTGAGTTGACCGCTGACCAACGCCGAGCCGCACTGGAGAAGGCGGCTCGGGTGCGCCGGGAACGGGCGGAAGTGAAGAACCGGTTGAAGAGCTCGGGGACGTCGCTCAGCGAGGTGCTCAAGAGTGGACAGACCAACGACGTGGTCGCGAAGATGAAGGTGCTCGACCTGTTGCAGGCGATGCCCGGTCTCGGCAAGGTCCGCGCGCGCACGTTGATGCAGCGCTTGAACATCTCCGAGTCCCGTCGGGTGCGTGGACTCGGCACCAACCAGGTAGCGGCCCTCGAGCGCGAGTTCAACCATCGCTGACGGGTCGAACCCGGCGGCCCACCGCAACCGCCTGACCGTGCTGGCCGGCCCCACCGCCGTCGGTAAGGGGACCGTGTCGGCGTACGTGCGTGACACCTATCCCGACGTGTGGATCTCCGTCTCCGTGACGACGCGTGCCCCGCGACCGGGTGAGGTCGACGGCGTGCACTACTGGTTCGTCGACGACACGCGCTTCGACGCGATGGTCGACGCCGACGAGCTGCTGGAGTGGGCGACCGTGCACCGGACCGCGCGCTACGGTACGCCCCGCCGTCCCGTCGAGGAGGCGCTCGCCGAGGAGCGACCGTGCCTGCTCGAGATCGACCTCCAGGGCGCCCGTCAGGTCAAGCAGTCGATGCCGGACGCCTTGTTCGTCTTCTTGGCACCGCCGTCGTGGGAGGAGCTCGTCCGCCGACTGGTCGGTCGCGGCACCGAGCCGGACGAGGAACGCACCCGACGGCTGGAGACGGCCGTCGAGGAGCTTGCGGCCGAGAAGGAGTTCGACGCCACCGTTGTCAACACGGAGATTCACGCTGCGGGGGACGAGTTGGTAGCATTGATGCGTTCTCGTCTTTCGAGTGACTCAGGTCGCTCGGTCGACTCTGAGCCCGCCTAGTCGTCCTACGGGCTCGGCGCTCCGACTCTTCTACCCTAATGAGGCAGCTGCGTGTCAGGCACTCTCCCCGTCGCCGAGGGCATCACCAACCCTCCGATCGACTCCTTGCTCGAGAAGACCGACTCGAAGTACAAGCTGGTCCTGTACTCCGCCAAGCGAGCACGCCAGATCAACGCGTACTACTCACAGCTCGGCGAAGGCCTGCTCGAGTACGTCGGCCCGCTGGTGGAGACGCACGTGCAGGAGAAGCCGCTGTCGATCGCTCTACGCGAGATCAACGCCGACCTTCTGACCTGTGAGGACATCGAGCCCGAAGAAGCACCGTAGGGAGCTCGACGGTCGTGCCGGGGAACCACACCTCTGCGGACAGCCGCCCTCACGTCGTTCTCGGCGTGAGTGGCGGCATCGCTGCGTACAAGGCGTGTGAGCTGCTACGGCGCTTCACCGAGTCCGGCCACGACGTCACGGTCGTGCCCACCGAGTCGGCGCTGCGGTTCGTCGGCGTGGCCACCTGGGAGGCGTTGTCGGGCAAGCCCGTGTCCACGTCCGTGTTCGACGACGTCTCGTCGGTTGCTCACGTGCGAGTAGGGCAGCAGGCCGACCTCGTTGTCGTCGCCCCCGCGACCGCCGACCTGCTCGCGAGGGCCGCACACGGGCAGGCGGGCGACCTGCTCACCGCGACGTTGCTGACCGCCCGGTGTCCAGTCGTGTTCGCACCGGCGATGCACACCGAGATGTGGGAGCACCCCGCCACCCAGGCCAACGTCGAGACGCTGCGCTCCCGGGGCGCGCTCGTGATCGCTCCGGCGTACGGCCGGCTCACCGGGGCTGACACCGGCCCTGGCCGGCTGCCTGAACCGGCCGAGATCTTCGCGATCTGCACCGACGTCCTCCACCGCGCAGACGCCGCGGCCATCCTCGACCTCACCGGCCGCCGGGTGGTGGTGTCGGCAGGTGGCACCCGGGAGCACCTTGACCCGGTGCGTTTCCTGGGGAACAGCTCATCGGGCAAGCAGGGGTACGCACTCGCGGCAGTCGCTGCGGCCCGCGGCGCCGAGGTGACGCTGGTCGCCGCCAACAGCGCGCTTCCCGAGCCGGCCGGAGTCAAGGTGGTGCACGTGGTCTCCATCCACGACTTGGCCGGCGCCGTCCAGGAGGCCGCGCACGACGTCGACGCCGTCGTGATGGCGGCCGCACCCGCCGACTTCCGGCCCACCGAACGACAGGCCCACAAGATCAAGAAGCAGGCAGACCGCGCCGCACCCGAGCTGACGCTCACCGAGACCGAGGATGTGCTGGCGGGTCTCGTCGCCGCCCGCGGAGCAGACCGGCTGCCGGTGCTCGTCGGTTTCGCCGCCGAGACCGGCGACAGCACGGCCGGGGTGCTCGAGCACGCCCGCGAGAAGCTGCAGCGCAAGCGCTGCGACCTGCTCGTCGTCAACGACGTCGGGGGCGGAGCGGTCTTCGGCGACGACGACAACCAGGCGGTGATCCTCAGCGCGGACGCGGCCGACGTACCGGTTCCGCGCGGATCCAAGCGTGACGTCGCCCACGTGGTGTGGGACCAAGTAGTGCTCCGGTGGGGAAGCTGACCCGTCTATGCTGAGCCAACCGTCGCCACCCGAGCGACGCTGATCCCTGGTGACACGCAGACAGAAGTCGAGGAGACGGTGCAGTGACAGGTCGCTTGTTCACGTCGGAGTCCGTGACCGAGGGTCACCCCGACAAGATCGCTGACCAGATCAGCGACGCCATCCTCGACGCACTGCTCGCCGATGACCCGCAGAGCCGGGTCGCGGTCGAGACGTTGCTCACCACGGGCTTGGTCGTCGTCGCAGGTGAGGTCACCACCGACGCCTATGCGCCCATCGCCGACATCGTGCGCGAGCGGGTGCTGATGATCGGCTACGACTCGTCCAAGAAGGGCTTCGACGGCCGTTCGTGCGGCGTCCAGGTGGCCATCGGCGCACAGTCGCGCGACATCGCCCAAGGCATCGACGACGCCTACGAAGAGCGCCATGACAAGTCGAAGGACCCGCTCGACCGGCAGGGAGCCGGCGACCAGGGCCTGATGTTCGGCTACGCCTGCGACGACACTCCCGAGCTGATGCCGCTGCCGATCACGATCGCGCACCGACTGGCCCAACGGCTGACCGACGTCCGCAAGGACGGCACCATGCCGTACCTTCGCCCGGACGGAAAGACCCAGGTCACCATCGAGTACGACGGCGACCGGCCCGTGCGCGTCGACACCGTGGTCGTGTCCAGCCAGCACGCCGCCGACATCGACCTCGACGAGATGCTCGCCCCCGACGTGAAGAAGCACGTCGTCGACGAGGTGCTCGAGCAGTTCGACGTCGACAGCAGCGACTACACGCTGCTGGTCAACCCCACCGGCCGCTTCGAGGTCGGTGGGCCGATGGGTGACGCCGGACTGACCGGCCGCAAGATCATCATCGACACCTACGGCGGCATGGCCCGCCACGGCGGCGGCGCGTTCAGCGGCAAGGACCCGTCGAAGGTTGACAGGTCCGGGGCGTACGCAATGCGCTGGGTGGCCAAGAACGTCGTCGCAGCCGGGTTGGCCCGGCGTTGCGAGGTGCAGGTCGCCTACGCCATCGGCAAGGCACAGCCCGTGGGCTTCTACGTCGACTGCTTCGGCACCGAGACCGTCGGGGTCGACACGATCCGCAAGGCCGTCCTCGAGGTCTTCGACCTCCGCCCGGCCGCGATCATCCGTGACCTCGACCTGCTTCGCCCGATCTACGCGCTCACCGCGGCGTACGGCCACTTCGGCCGCGAGCTGCCGGAGTTCACCTGGGAGCGCACCGACCGGGTCGAGGCGCTCAAGGCTGCCGTCGGCGGGTGACCTGCGGCCGCGCCTTGTGCACAGTCGCTGCTCACGAGGCGTCGAGGTCGGCGGCCGGTGGTACAACACGGGTATGACGGCCCCGCAGCACCATGAGCAGCTCGCTCTGCTCAAGAGCGACGTACGCACACGTCGCCCCCGGCCGTCCACCGGACCGGCATCGAGCGCACCCGTCGCCGAGGTGTTGGTCGACCTGCCGCTGGCCCACCTGAACAGGTCGTTCGACTACCTGGTGCCGGCCGCCCTGCACGAGCGGGCGGTGCCGGGCTGTCGGGTCAAGGTGCGTTTCTCGGGGCGCGACGTCGGGGGTTTCCTCATCGCCCGGCGCGACGAGTCCGAGCACCCCGGCCAGCTGGCCTCGCTGCGTACCGTCGTCTCGGCGGAGCCGGTGCTCGCACCTGAGGTCCGCGAGCTTGCCGGGCTCGTTGCCGACCGTTACGCCGGCACGGTGGCAGACGTGCTGCGCCTTGCCGTCCCGCCGCGGCACGCCCGCGTCGAGGCCGAGACCCCGCCGGTGCCGGTGGCGATGCCCCTGCTCACACCAGACGCCCTGGGCACCGGGTGGTCGGGCTACGCAGGCGGGGCCGCATTCGTGACGCGGCTGGTCGCCGGCGACAGCCCGCGCGCGGTGTGGACGTCGCTGCCGGGCGAGACGTGGCCGTCGCGGCTGGCCGAGGCGGCTGCCGCGACGGCTGCATCGGGGCGCGGCAGTATCTTGTGCCTGCCCGACGCCCGCGACGTGGCCCGGGTCGACACGGCCCTGACCGAGCTCCTCGGTCCCGGCCACCACGTCGTGCTGACGGCCGACCTGGGACCTGCGGCGCGCTACCGTGCCTTCTTGGCGGTGGTCCGCGGTGCCGCCCGCATCGTGGTGGGCACCCGGGCCGCGGCCTTCGCCCCCGTTCACGACCTCGGTCTGGTGGCGATCTGGGACGACGGAGACGACCTCTACGCCGAGCCTCGCGCGCCCTACCCGCACGCCCGCGAAGTGCAACTGCTCCGCGCCCACCAGCGCGGCTGTGCGCTGCTCATCGGGTCCGCGTCGCGCTCGGTCGAAGCGCAGGCGCTGGTCGAGTCAGGGTGGGCGGTCGCCGTGGAGGCGGCGCGTTCCACCGTGCGTGAGCGGGCGCCGCAGGTGCATGTCACGG
>JACCVA010000236.1 GCA_013698435.1 Nocardioidaceae bacterium
GGTAAGGGAACAGGGCGAAGATCGTCGCCCGGAGCAGACGGTCGTCGGCTGGGCGGTCGTACCGTCGCTCGACCTGCGCCCGGGTCGACTCGATCAGCTTGTCGTACTGCACTCCCGACGGGCAGGCGGTGACGCAGGCCATGCAGCCGAGGCAGGCGTCGAAGTGGCCGACCATCGAGTCCGACAGCGGCTCGCCGTCGATCCCTTGCTGCATGAGGTAGATCCGCCCCCGGGGGCTGTCCATCTCCTCGCCCCACAGCACGTACGTCGGACACGTCGGCAGGCAGAACCCGCAGTGCACGCAGTCAGCAGCCAGCTCCGGCGAGGGGGGGTGGTGGTCGTCGAAGGCCGGAGGCCCCGAGGGCGGCGGCACCTGATGCGGGCCGTTGGCGCCCATCGTCCCGTGCGACGCATTCACCGGCGACGTGTCGCTCGTCATCAGATCCCTCCCACGAAGCGGCCCGGCGCCAGTCGGTGCTGGGGGTCGAGCTGGTCCTTGAGCCGGCGCATGAGGTCGAGGCCCGGCACCGGTCCCCACATGTCGAGTCCGCGGCTGACCGCCGCCGGGGCGGTCAGGACGACGACGCTCCCGGCGTACGAACCTGCAGCCGAACGCAGGTCGGTGACCACCGCGGCAGCAGCATCGGGGGAGACGTCGACGGACAGGCCGGCGTACAAGACCCCGGCCGCAGATCCGGTGACCTCGATCGAGAGGCCGTGCCGGTCGGCTGCCTGCTGCGCCGCAAGCAGCAGGCGTGGCAGCCCTGCCATCTCGGTGGTGAGCTTCAGGCCCACCTGGCGGTCGTCGAAGGGCAAGGCGCCGAACCACGGCGGCGGCTCGTCGCTCGCCGCCGCGTCGCCGAGCACCGCGGTGGCTGTCGCCACGCGTCCGGTCACCCCCTGCTCGGTGCCTTCGAGAAGCACTGTCACGCTCGTCGGCCCATCGGCGGACTGGTGCACGTCGACCGCGGTGGGCACCACCTGCGAGTTCACGATGGCCGCCACCGCCCGGCCGGCCGCCTCCGCTCCGTCCACCTCGATCGTCAGGAACCGTTGAACCGGGGGGTGCGGGTGCAGCCGGAACGCCACCTGCGTGATGACCCCCAAGGTGCCGTAGCAGCCGGTCAAGAGTTTGCCGAAGTCGTAGCCGGCGACGTTCTTCACGACCTTGCCGCCCGCCTTCGCGACCACCCCGTCGGCGCGCACGAACGTGATCCCGATCAGGAGGTCTCGAAGAGTCCCGTAGAGCAATCGGCGTGGGCCGCTCATGTTGGTGGCGACGGTGCCGCCGACGGTCGAGCCAGCGGTGGGTACGTCGAGGGCGAGCTGCTGACCCGCCTCGGCAAGCGTGGACTGCAACGTCTCGACGGGAGTGCCGGCTCGGACCACGGCGACCAGGTCACCGGCGGCGTGCTCCACGACACCGGTGATTGCGGTGGTGTCGAGGACGAGGTCGACAGCGGTGGGGGGGACGCCCCAGCCAAGCTTGGTGCCCGCACCGCGGGGGACGACCCGGAGGTCGTGCTGCGCGGCCAGCCGGAGCACCTCGGACGTCTCCTCAGTCGAGCCTGGCGAGGCGACGTAGCGGGCGGCCACTTCGGCGACCGCATCCGCGTCCTCGGCGGGCCTGGCACGGTCGTGACAGACCTTGCGCAGGTCATCCAGGACGGGGTCCGACGGCATGGTCAGAACACCTCCGCCAGTCCGGCTTCCTGCATCGGATGTGTGCCCTTGTGCCGTCCTGGCACCTCTCCGCACAGCCGTGGGGTGGGGAAGATCTTTCCGGGGTTGGACAGATGTGCCGGGTCGAACGCGCAGCGCAGCAGCTGCATGGTGTCGAGGTCGTCCTCGCTGAACATCCGCGACATGTACTTCGCCTTGTCCATGCCGACCCCGTGCTCGCCGGTGATGGAGCCGCCGTACTCGATGCACAGGTCGAGGATCGCGCCCGACACCTCCTCGGCGTCATCGGCCTGTCCCGGCACCGTCTCATCGAACAGCACCAGGGGATGCAGGTTCCCGTCGCCGGCATGGAAGACGTTGGCCACCCGGACGCCGCTCGATCCGGACAGCTCGGCGATACGCCGCAGCACGTCCGGCAGCGCCGTCCGAGGGATGACACCGTCCTGGACGATGTAGTCGGGGCTGATCCGGCCGACTGCGGCGAAGGCGGACTTGCGCCCCTTCCAGAACAGCGCTCGCTCGGCGTCATCGGTGGCGACCCGGATCTCGAAGGCGCCGTTGTCGCGGCAGTGAGTCTCGACGGCGGCGAACTGGGCGTCAACCTCGGCGGTCGGTCCGTCCAGCTCGACGATGAGCACGGCACCCGCACCTTGCGGGTAGTTGCAGTGCACGGCGGCTTCGGCGGCCTCGATGGCAAGCGCATCCATCATCTCGATCGCGGCTGGGATCACCCCGGCGCCGATGATGGCCGACACCGCGCCCCCGGCCTCGTCGGTGGACTCGAACGCCGCCAGCAGTGTGTTCACCGCCTCCGGCGAGCGCATCAGGCGGACGGTCGCCTCGGTGGCGATGCCGAGGGTGCCCTCCGACCCTACGAACGCCCCGAGCAGGTCGTATCCGGGCGGGTCCGGTGCCTTGCCCCCCAGCCGTACGACGTCGCCCTCCGGTGCCACCAGCTCGATGCCGAGGACGTGGTTGGTGGTGAACCCGTACTTCAGGCAGTGCGCGCCGCCGGAGTTCTCTGCCACGTTGCCGCCTATCGAGCAGATCTGCTGGCTGGACGGGTCCGGTGCGTAGTAGTAGCCGAACGGCGCAGCGGCCTTCGTCACCTGGAGGTTGATGACGCCAGGCTCGACCACGGCTCGCTGGTTCGGCGGGTCGACCTCTTTGATGTCGCGCATCTGCGAGGTCACGATCAGCACACCGTCGGCGCGGGGGAGAGCGCCACCGGACAGCCCGGTGCCGGAGCCGCGCGCCACGTACGGCACCTGCGCGGCGACGCACGCCCGCACCACCGCCGCCACCTGTTGGGTCGTACGCGGGAGGGTGACGATGGCCGGCATGACCTTGTAGTGGGCGAGGCCGTCGCACTCATATGTGCGCAGTTGCTGCCGGTCGGTCAGCACCAGCTCGTCGCCGATGTCTGCGCGAAGGCGCGCGGCGAGGTCGTCGAGGCCGGTGGAGGTGTCGTCGAGGGCAGTCATGGCATCTTCTCGTACGCCGGCAGGGTGAGGAAGTCCTCGAAGTCGTCAGCGAGCGCCATGTCCGTGAAGAGCGAGCGCGCGTCGTCCCAGCGTCCGTCGGCGTACGCCTCGGAGCCGACGGACTCCTCGATCTTGCCGGTCTCCTCCTCGATGAGCCGCTCCACCAGGTCGCGGCTGACGGTCTGACCGTCAGAGAGCTCTACGGAGTTGTGCAGCCACTGCCACACCTGGGAGCGCGAGATCTCCGCCGTGGCAGCGTCCTCCATGAGGTTGTTGATGCCGACCGCTCCGGATCCGCGCAGCCACGACTCGAGGTACCGGATCCCGACGATGATGTTGCTGCGGAGGCCGCCTTCGGTCACCTCGCCAGGCGTCGACGCGACGTCGAGCAACTCGGCGGCGGTCACGTGCACGTCGTCTCGCAGCCGGTCGATCTGGTTGGGTCTGTCTCCCAGCACCGCGTCGAAGACCTCCGTGCACACCCCCACCATGCCGGGGTGCGCTACCCACGACCCGTCGAAGCCGTCCCCCGCTTCGCGGGTCTTGTCGTCGCGCACCTTGGCGAACGCCTGCTCGTTGACCTCCTCATCCTTACTTGGGATGAACGCGGCCATCCCACCGATGGCATGTGCACCACGTTTGTGGCAGGTGCGCACGAGAAGCTCGGTGTAGGCGCGCATGAACGGCACCGTCATGGTCACCGAGTTCCGGTCCGGCAGCAGGAAGTCCTTGCCACGGGTGCGGAAGTTCTTGATGGCGCTGAACATGTAGTCCCACCGCCCGGCGTTCAGGCCGGCGGAGTGGTCACGCAGCTCGTAGAGGATCTCCTCCATCTCGAACGCCGCGGGAAAGGTCTCGATCAGCACGGTCGCCCGGATGCTGCCCTGCGGGATCCCGAGCCGGTCCTGCGCGTCGACGAAGACGTCGTTCCACAGTCGCGCCTCGAGATGGCTCTCCATCTTCGGCAGGTAAAAATACGGGCCGGCGCCGCGGTCGAGCTGCAGTTGTGCGCAGTGGAAGAAGTACAGGCCGAAGTCGAAGAGGCTTCCCGACATCCGCTCGTCGTCGACGAGCACATGCTTCTCGGGCAGATGCCAGCCGCGGGGCCTTACGACGATGGTCGCCAGGTCGTCGGCCAGGGCGTACTCCTTGCCCTGCGGCGACGTGAAGTCGAGCTTGCGCTCGATCGCGTCGCGCAAGTTGAGCTGACCCTGGACCATGTTCTCCCACAGCGGCGTGTTGGCGTCCTCGTAGTCGGCCAGCCACACCTTCGCACCGGAGTTGAGCGCGTTGATGGTCATCTTGGCGTCGGTCGGGCCGGTGATCTCCGCCCGACGGTCGACCAGCCCTGGGGCCGGGTCCGCCACCCGCCAGGAGTCGTCCTCGCGGACCTCCAAGGTGTCGGAAAGGAAGTCCAGTGTCCCGCCGTCGGCGAGGGCCTGGTAGCGCTGGTGGCGCAGGTCGAGGAGCTCGCGGCGGCGCGCGTCGAAGTTGCGGTGCAGGGCGGCGAGGAACTGTAACGCGTCGTCGGTCAGGACCTCGTCGAAGCGTTCGCGAACGGGTCCGGTCACTACGACGTCTGCCATGCCGAGACTCCCTGATGCACATCGAAACATCCGCGTACCTGCGCCTTTCCCGAGACACTCTCGCAGCCTCACCAATTTCCCGCAATCGGTCGGATTGTTCGGCGAGGGCTGAGCCCAACCCAGGTTCCCGATCCGTATCAAGGAGAAATATGACATCTGTGATCGCCTGCGTCGCGGTGGCTAGGGTGGCGTCTGGAGAGGCGTGCGCCTCTCGGTCTGAGGGAGGCGCGGCCGTGGTGGAGATCGACTTGACTGGGCAGCGGGCGCTCGTCACCGGTGGTGGGAGCGGCATTGGAGCCGCGTGCGTACGCCGGCTGACCCAGGCCGGCGCCACCGTGACGGTGGCCGACATCGACGGCGGGCGGGCCCGGTCGGTGGCCGACGAGGTGGGCGGTGAGCCGTGGGAGGTCGATCTCGCTGACACCGAGGCGCTGGCGTCGATGTCCCTCGAGGTCGACGTGCTCGTCAACAACGCCGGCTTCCAACACGTCGCGGCCATTCACGAGTTCCCGCCTGATCGCTTCTCGGCCATCCTGCGGCTGATGCTGGAGGCGCCTTTCCTGCTGATCCGTGCGGCGCTGCCAGGGATGTACTCCAACGGTTTCGGGAGGATCGTGAACATCTCCTCCGTGCACGGGCTGCGGGCCTCGGCGTACAAGTCGGCGTACGTGGCGGCCAAGCACGGGCTCGAGGGCCTGTCGAAGGTCACCGCGTTGGAAGGCGCCGAGCACGGGGTCACCTCCAATACGATCTGCCCGGCATACGTGCGTACGCCGCTGGTCGAGGGCCAGATCGCGGACCAGGCGAAGGTCCACAACATGTCGGAGGACGACGTCGTCGAGCAGGTGATGCTGACCGAACCGGCGATCAAGAGGTTGGTGGAGCCGGAGGAGGTGGCCGACGTCGTCGCCTTCCTGTGCAGCCCGGCGGCGTCGTTCATCACCGGCTCGGCCATCTCGGTCGACGGAGGGTGGAGCGCTCGCTGACCTAGTTCGGGAGCCACTGATGCGGTCGACGAGAACTATCCGAGGGCGTAGTAGCGAAGCCATAGATAGGGCCACGCGATCGCGACGGTGACGGTTGTGACGATCAGGCCGTACTTGGTGAACTTCCAGAACGAGATGTGGTGGCCGTTGCGGGCAGCGATGCCGATGATGACCACGTTGGCGCTGGCTCCGACCGCGGTTGCGTTGCCGCCAAGGTCCGCGCCGGCTGCGAGGGCCCACCACAGGCCGGTTGCTTCCGGGCCTTGGCCGCCCGCGCTCTCGACCAGCCTTTGGACGAGCGGCGACATCGTCGCTCATACGGAATGTTGTCGATGATCCCGGAGAGCAGTGCCGATCCCCACAGCAGCACGGATGCCGCCAGGAAGTAGGGGTCGTCGACCGCCTCGCTGACGGACTCGCCGAGACGCTCGACGACCCCTACCTCGACGAGCGCACCGACCATGATGAACAGGCCGACGAAGAACACCAGGGTCGGCCACTCCACCTCCTCCAGGTACTCGTCCGGCTGCAGCTTGGACACCGCGACGAGCGCTCCTGCGCCGAGCAGGGCGACGAGCGAGGGTTCGACCTGCAGCGCCGAGTGGGAGACGAAGCCGACCATCACCGCGGCCAGCACGATCATCGAGCGCACGAGCAGCCCCCCGTTGCGGATCACCTCGCGTTCGTCCAGTCCCATCACGGCCGCAGCGCGGTCCCGGTCGTACACGAAGGAGGAGCGGAACATGACGCGGCACAAGCCGATGAAGACCCCGATCAAGATGACGGCGAGCGGGGCGAGGTTGACGAGGAAGTCGTTGAACGACAGGTCTGCCCGGCTGGCGATGATGATGTTGGGTGTGGCCCGGAGATCTCTCGGTCGCCATCGTCCGGGGCGCCTCCATGGCGTCGGCGTCCAGCGACACGGTGGGGAACGGTTCTGCAAGGTCACGTGCGCGCATCAGAGGTCCTTGGTCTCGACAGCATCGTATGGCTGCCGACCAGGCTTCCCGGCGCTCCGCGCGACAGGCTCCGTAAGCATCCGTCGTGCAGCAAGCCGCTGTCGTTCTCGCCGCTAGCGCTGCGTCTCGAAGGCGTCGGCGATTTTGTTGCGGTCCTCGTCTGCAGCCTCTGCCTCACAGATGCGCCGGTAGACGTGGTGGCGCATCCGCAAGACGACGGCGGCCAACAAAGCGGCCATGAGGGAGCCCGCCAGCACGGCCACTTTGACGTGTTCGTCGCGCTCGCTGCTGTCTGCGAAGGCGAGCCCACCGATGAGAAGTGACACGGTGAAACCGATGCCACTGAGGATTGCCAGCCCCAGCACGTCGAGCCAGGACAGGTCGTCGTCGAGGTCGGCCCTGGTGAAGCGGGCGGTCAGGTAGGTGGCACCGAAGACCCCGACAGCCTTCCCGACGACGAGACCGGCCATCACCCCGATGGCGACCCGGTCGGTGAGCGAGGTGGCAAGGCCCGAGAGCCCCCCGACGGTCACTCCGCAGGACAGCAGGGCGAAGACCGGCACCGCGAACGCCGACGACACCGGCCGCCAGGCGTGCTCGAGGTGCTCAGCCAGTCCGGGGCCTGCGTGCGGTCCACCGGCACGCTCGCTGCGGATCACCGGCACCGTGAAGGCCAACAGCACGCCCGCGACTGTGGCGTGGACACCGGACAGATGCACCAGCGACCACGTCAGCAATGCGAGCGGGGCCAGCAACCACCATGAGCGGATGCGTTTCTGCACGAGTATCGCGAAGGCAGCAAGAGGGAGAACGGCCAGCAGCAGCGGCCCTATTGAGAGGTCCGTCGTGAAGAAGAAGGCGATGATGATGATCGCCAGCAGGTCGTCGACGACGGCAAGGGTGAGCAGGAACGTACGCAGCGCGGCGGGCAGGTGGGTACCGATGACGGCGAGCACTGCGAGCGCGAACGCGATGTCGGTAGCGGTCGGGATCGCCCATCCCTCGCTCGTACCGTCGCCCAGGGTGACCAGCAGGTAGACAACCGCCGGAGTGATCACGCCACCGACAGCGGCTGCGACTGGTACGGCGGCGCGGCGTGGGTCGCGAAGGTCGCCCGCGACGAACTCCCGCTTCAGCTCGAGGCCCGCCACGAAGAAGAAGATCGCCAGCAGCCCGTCGCCTGCCCACTGCGCCAAGGTCAGCCGCAGGTGGAAAGTCTCCGGCCCGAGGCGATACTCGACGAGCGACTCGTAACCCTCAGACCATGGGGAGTTCGCCCAGACCAATGCCAGCACGGCACCCACCAACAACAGTGCGCCGCCAAGGGTCTCCTTGCGCAGGATCTGTGCGATCCGGCTCGTCTCCACCCAGGAGCCTCTGCCGAAAACGCGCGGCGCACGTCCGTCAGCAGGCACCATGCCGACTCCTCGAGGGTCGCATCGATGGTTTCGTGAGAAGGGTTCCGGTAGGCGGCCAAGGCTAGCAACGTCGACCTCGTCGGTCGGCATGGTGATTTCGGCGATCGCGGCAGATCTTCCCGCGAGCTCACCCCGGTACTACGGTGCCTGCATGACCTCGATTCTGAACCGCCGCCTCGCTGGCTCGTTCGCCCTGCTCGCTCTCGTGATGACACCGCCCGCTGTGGCGGCA
>JACCVA010000249.1 GCA_013698435.1 Nocardioidaceae bacterium
CCTTCAGTGCGCAACGCCCTCGGGGTATGACGGTCGAATCCTTGGCGTCTCGTCCAGCGGACGCTGGTCCGAGTGGAGAGACGCTCGGGCTGCCGACGTGACTGGTGGGATCTAGGTTGACCATACGACTTCGTCTCACCCTTGAGGAGCTCACGTGCCTATTCCTACCGAGAACGTAGGTTCGCTGCCGCGTCCCGCGAAGCTGCAGGCAGCCATTGCGGCGTACGACGCCGGCGAGATCACCCACGACCAACTCGTCGCCGAGCAGGACTTGGCCTGTAGCGACTCGGTGCACCGGATGGAGAGCACCGGCTCTCCCCTCGTCACCGACGGCGAGCAGCGCGCCTCGAGCTTCGCGACGTACCCCCTGACGGACACGTTGGCGGGTACTGGACTCGCGGAGAACCTCGCCGCCGACGGCCAGTACTTCGCGATCTTCGACGACGGCCACCACAGGCAGCTGCCGCGGCTGACCGGCGGCCCTTTCCGCTACAAGACGTACGCCGCGGACTATCTCGAGAAGGCGCTCCCGCTTGCGACGGTCCCCATGAAGCAGGCGGTGATCGCGCCGTCGATGCTGATGCTGCTGTACCCGCTCGACGAGGAGGTGCCGGGCTACTCGCGGGAGGAGTTCCTCGCCGATCTCGTCGACGAGTGCGAGAAGGACATTCGCAAGTGCTTCGCGGCCGGCGCCGTGCGTGTCTCGATCGACTTCACCGAAGGAAGGTTGGCGAACAAGAACGATCCCAACAACCCTTGGACCGGGCGTGGGATGTTGCAGCAGTTCATCGATCTGAACAACCGGGTGCTCGACCGGTTCTCGGCCAAGGAGCGCCGCAACATCGGCATTCACACCTGCCCCGGGGGCGACATGGACTCGGTGCACAGCAAGGACGTCGACTATGCGGAGTTGCTGCCCAGCATGTTTCAGATGAACGCCGGCTACTTCCTTATGCAGCTCGCCAGCGAGGAGGACAAGGAGCACGTCTACCAGCTCATCGGCGAACACAGCCGCGAGGACGCCGACGGCGTAGCCCAAGTGTGCTTCGTCGGCTTGATCGACCCGTTGAATCCCGAGGTCGAGACGCCTGAGCGTGTCCGTGACGCCTTGCTCGCCGCGGCGAAGTACATCCCGACCGAGCGGCTCGGCGCGACCGACGACTGTGGCTTCTCGCCGTTCAGCATCGACGAGAAGCCCAAGCACGGCTCGCCGGACTTCGCCCGCGAGATCGCGTTCCAGAAGATCAGTGCGCGTGTCGAGGGTGTGCGGCTGGCCTCCGAGGAGCTTGGGGTCTGAGCGAAGGCTGTGGCCTTCAGCTCTGCGTCAGGCCAGCGCGTCCAGACGCTCCATGTCGGCTGCGGAGAGCGAGAGCGTGCTGGCGTCCAGGTTCTCTCGCAGGTGGTCGACGGACTTGGTGCCGGGGATCGGCAGGATCACCGGTGAGGAGTGGAGGAGCCAGGCAAGCGCAACCTGAGACGGGGTGGCGCCCAGGTCGGCAGCGATGTCGGCCACCGGACTGCCGGATCTGGCAAGCTCGCCGGTGGCGATGGGGAACCACGGTATGAACGCGATGCCCTCAGTCGTCGCATAGTCGAGCACGTCCTGCGCGTCGCGGTTCGTCAAGTTGTAGAGGTTCTGCACACTGGTGATCTCGGTGATCTCACGTGCCTCCTTGAGCTCGTCGAGCGAGACCTCTGAGACCCCGATGTGGCGGACCTTGCCCTGCTCCTTGAGCTCGGCAAAGGCGCCAAGCTGGTCGGCGAGCGGCACCTCCTCGTCGATGCGGTGCAGCTGGATGAGGTCGATGCGCTCCAGCTTGAGCGCGCGCAGGCTCAGCTCGACCTGCTGCTTGAGGTACGCCGGGCGTCCCACCGGGACCCACTCGCCTGGCCCTGTCCGGGTGAGACCCGCCTTGGTGGCGATGACCAGTCCGTCGGCGTAAGGGTGCAGTGCTTCGGCGATCAGCTGCTCACTGACTTGGGGGCCGTAGGAGTCGGCCGTATCGATGAAGTCCACGCCGGCCGCTGCGGACGCCTTGAGCACATCGAGGGCTCCGGCGCGATCAGCGGGTTGTCCCCAGATCCCGTCGCCGGTGATCTGCATGGCTCCGTAGCCGAGGCGGTGCACGGTGAGGTCTCCACCGAGGTCGAATGTCTGGGCAATGGTGTCGTTCGTCGTCGAGGTCATGTGGGGTGTCAACAGGACTGCCCGGTGCTGTGTTCCACGTTTCATGGCCTTTCTCAGCGAGGCAAATGGCGCGCCACGTCGCTCATCCTCGTCCACAGATCTCAAGTTGCGATCCGTCGTCCACAGCTCGAACTTTTGATCGAAAATTGTCGGCGCAGGGTTCTATTGTCGTTGGTATGTCGAACAGCACATCCACCCCCTGGTCGGGCCGGCCGTTGCCGTCGGACCAGATCGGGGCATGCTTGACAGCCCTCGACGAGGACCTCGACAAGGCAGTTGATGCACCGGTGTGGTCGCTCGACGATGCCCGGCTGTCCCGGCGGCTCGGACAAGCACTTGCGGTGCGGGCGCGGGTGGATGAGCTGGTGGCCCGCCTGGTCGGCCACGTCGACGAACGTGACCTGGGTGGTCGCCTCCTACCGGGTCTCCGGTGGTGCCGCGGCAGGGTTGTTGTCCCAGGCCCGGTGCATGACCGACCGGACCACCACCACCCGCACCGCCTGGGCGACAGGAAAAGTTAGCGGCGAGCAGGCGGTGCTGATCGGTGCCGCCATCGACAAACTCTCACCCACCATCTCTGAAGAGGTGGTGGAGGACGCGCAAGCAGACCTGGTCGACCACGCCCAAACCCTGACGTTCACCCAGCTGCAGGTGGTGGCGAATCATCTGGTCGAGGTCGTCGACCCCGACGCCGCCGACGCGGTGCTGGCCGAGCAGCTCGAGGCCGAAGAGGCCCGGGCGTTGCAGCAGACCACGTTCAGGGGCCGTAGAGGGTTCGACGGGGTGGCCCGGTTCTCCGGCAAGATGCCCAACCTTGCCTACGACATGCTCACCACCGCCCTGGACGCCATCGCCTCCCCCAGACGCACAGCCCACCAGCCGGCCGACGGGTCCGGTGCACCC
>JACCVA010000278.1 GCA_013698435.1 Nocardioidaceae bacterium
ATCATGACGACCAACCTCGGGACCAAAGACATCTCCCGTGGCAGCGTCAACCTCGGGTTCAGCCAGTCGAGCGACCAGCAGGGCTCCTACGACCGGATGAAGGCGAAGGTCGGCGACGAACTCAAGCAGCACTTCCGGCCTGAGTTCCTCAACCGTGTCGACGAGATCATCGTGTTCCCGCCGCTGACGCAGGACGAGATCATCCACATGGTCGACTACATGATCGATGCAGTCGAGCTGCGGATGAAGGACCGCGACATGGCACTCGAGCTGACTCAGCCGGCCAAGGAGCTGCTCGCCAGGCGCGGCTTCGACCCGGTGCTGGGTGCCCGGCCGCTGCGGCGCACGGTCCAGCGCGACCTCGAGGACGTGCTCGCCGAGAAGATGCTGTACGGCGAGGTCGGACCCGGACAGATCGTGCTCGTGGGTGTCGAGGGTGAGGCGCCGAACCAGACGTTCACCTTCAAGGGCACGCCCAAGTCCGAGCTGCCCGACGTGCCCCCGATCGAAGAAGAAGCGCTGCCCCCGGCCGCCTCCGAAGGCTGAGCGGGCTCGCCGGCTGGCGGAGAATGGTCAACCAGCGGTTTGACCTGAGACGCTCGCGCTGCCCTGTTGCTAGGGCAGCGCGAGCGTCTCGTCGTTCTCGACCACGAGCCCGTCCTCGAGCAGGGAGTCGAGAGCGCGTTGCCGCTGGACGGCGTCGTCCCAGACCGACGTCACGGCCGCCGCGGGAATGGGCTCGTCACTGTCACGAAGCAAAGCAAGGATGCGACCTCGGCACTGGCGGTCGGTGCCGGCGTACGACTGGACGCGGCGTGGCGGACCGTCGTACGCCGGATACCCGGCCACCCGCCAGGCGCAGGAGTCGCGCACCGGGCACGGGGCGCAAGCAGGGCTCGTCGCCGTACACAGCAGGGCGCCGACCTCCATCAGCGCCACGCTCCAGGTGGCTGCGACGTCGCCGTCAGTGGGCAGCACCTCCTCGGCACGGGCGCGCTCGGTCGCGGTGACGTGCCGCGGCGGGAACTGGACGCCGGTCCGCCAGCGCGCGAGGACGCGGCGGACGTTCGTGTCGAGCACGATCGCTCGCTGGCGGTAGGCGAACGCCGCAACCGCAGCGGCCGTGTAGTCACCTACGCCGGGGAGCCGCCGGAGCTCGTCGTACGCCGCCGGCACTACGCCCGTGTGCTCGCCATCGATCACGGTTGCGGCGGCGTGCAGACGAAGTGCTCGTCGTGGATAGCCGAGCCGGCCCCACCCGCGGACGGCCTGGCCGGGGGTGTCCGCGGCCAGCGCCGAAGCGGTGGGCCAGCGCCGCATCCATGCCTCGTAGACCGGCAGCACCCGGGCGACCGGCGTCTGTTGGAGCATGACCTCACTGACGAGGACTGCCCAGCCACCGATGCCCGGTTCGCGCCATGGCAGCAGGCGCCGATGGTCGGCGTACCACTCCAGAACCTGCTGGTGGGCAACGGATGTCGGCATGGCACGGCGATGATCCCACGAATCGGTGCTGCACCGGGCTAACGTGCAGGAGTGAGCACCGTCATGCGGCCCTCGGGACCTCTCCCGCCACGCGTGTACTGGGCGCGCAGGCTCGTGCTCCTCGCCATCGTGCTGATGGTCACCGTGCTGGTCTGGTGGCTCGTCTCGGCACCTGGGGACGCGAACGAGACAGCGGCACCGGGCGCTTCAACCACGCGCACTCCGGTCTCCTCGAGCAGCCCCACGACCGATGTGAGACCCCAGCGCGACCCTGTGGTGAGGCACCCTCGACGCACCCGGCACTCCCCGACGCCGGGCGCGACCTCGACGGCTCCCGCAGCCCCTCCTTCGAAGACGCCGACGAAGAAGCCACGGCCGACGAAGACTCCGCTCGCCGATCCGACCGGCCCCTGCACGCCGACCGGCGTCGACATGTCCATCGACGTGTCAGACGCCAAGGCCGGCGACAGCAACACTGCCACGTTCGAGCTCACCAGCCTGGACACGGTCGCCTGCACTCTGGAGATCACCCCGAGCACGCTGGTAGTCAAGGTGACGTCTGGTTCGGACACCGTCTGGTCGAGCGACGACTGCCCGGATGCCTTGTTGGCCAAGCAGATCGTGGTCCGCGCCGACCCGGCATCGCAGTACGAGTTCAGCTGGGGCGGCGAGAGGTCGAGCGACGGCTGCCGGCCGGTCGACAGTGCGGTCAGTCCGGGGGGCTACTGGATCCAGGCCGCACTGATCGGCGGAGAGCCGCACAAGGCGTACTTCGACCTGAAGCAGGGCTGAGAGTCGTACGTCTTCCGACATACGGCGGAAGACGGCAATCACGGCGGAGTGGGAGCGTACGTCTTCCGACAGGTGCCGGCAGACGTCAGCGTGTCGCCCGCGGGTGAACTTAGACGTAGCGCTCGAGGATGCTGGACTCGGCGAGACGGGAGAGACCTTCGCGGACCGAACGTGCGCGGGTGTCGCCCACGCCGTCAACAGTCTGCAGGTCTTCGATGCTGGCCGCGAGCAGCTTCTGCAAAGTGCCGAAGTGCTCGACGAGACGCTCGACCACAGCACCCGGCAACCGCGGCACCTTGGCCAGCAGCCGGTGTCCGCGGGGGCTGACCGCAGTGTCGAGGCTCTCGGTTCCGCCCAGCCCCAGGGGGCGTACGACGGTGGCGACGTCGAGCAGCTCGGTCGCCGACAGCGCGTCGATGTCATGGAGGATCTCGTCGGCTGTGCGGGCCCGTCGCCCAGTCGGCAGGTAGTCGCGGATGACGAGCTCACGGTCGAGGTCGACCCCGGCGACCAGCTCGTCGAGCTGCAGCGACAGCAGCCGTCCGTCGCTGCCGAGCTCTAGCACATAGTCCTCGATCTCGTTGGCGATGCGGGTCACCATCTCCAGCCGCTGGACGACAGAAGCCACGTCGCGCAAGGTGACGAGGTCCTCGATCTCGAGCGCGGAGAGCGTGTTGGAGACCTCGTCGAGCCGAAGCTTGTAGCGCTCGAGCGTTGCGAGCGCCTGGTTGGCGCGAGCCAGGATCGACCCGGTGTCCTCGAGCACGTAGCGGGTGTCACCGACGTACAAGGCGATGATGTGCATCGACTGTGACACCGAGATCACCGGGAACTGGGTCTGCTGTGCAACCCGATCCGCAGTTCGGTGGCGGGTGCCGGTCTCTTCGGTGGGGATGTCGGAGTCAGGCATCAGGTGTACGCCGGCGCGCAGGATGCGTGCGGCGTCACGGTCGCAGACGATCGCGCCGTCCATCTTGGAGAGCTCACGCAGTGCGGTGGGGTTGAAGTCGATGTCGAGGGCGAAACCGCCGGTGCAGAGCGACTCGACGATGCGGTCGGTGCCCAGGACGACCAGCGCACCGGTACGCCCTCGCAGTACGCGCTCGAGACCTTCACGAAGTGGGGTGCCGGGGGCTACCGCAGCGAGAGTGGCGCGCAACCTCGCGTTGGAGGCTTGCCTGTCACTCAGCACGTCGACCCCCTGCTCCGCTCCCTGTGTGCGCTCCCAGTGTAGGGGCACTGCAGCGTGTCGGAGCTCAGCACTCGGGGAGGCGAAGGTCGTCCGGCAACCGAACCGGACCTTCGCCGACCACGTTGAGCAGTGCCAGCGCACGGAAGAGGTCGGCGCACTCGACCACCTGCAGATCGTCGAACTCGCGTCGAGCGGCGGGCGCGCGCTGATGGTCACGCGGAACCACCGCTCGGGTGAACCCCAGCCTGGCGGCCTCGGAGAGCCGCTGTCCGACGTTGGGCACCTGCCGTAGCTCGCCGGCCAGCCCGACCTCGCCGATCACGACGGTGGAGGTGGGGACGGCGGCGTTGGTCGCGGCGCTGGCGATGGCCACTGCCGCAGCGAGGTCGGACGACGGGCCACGCAGTGACGCACCCCCGACGGTGGAGACGTAGATGTCGAGCCGGCTCAGTCGCAGTCCGACCCGCCGCTCGAGCACCGCCAGCAGCATGGCCAGCCGGGAGGAGTCCAGGCCACTCACCGCCCGGCGCGGGGTGGCCCCGACACCCGCGGTGACGAGCGCCTGCACCTCGGCCAGCAGCGGCCGACGTCCTTCGAGGTTGACGGTGACACACGTCCCGGAGATCGGCTCGGGGTGGCGTGAGACGAACAAGCCGGTGGGGTCTGCAACCTCGACGATGCCGTCCTCGGACAGGTCGAAGCAGCCGATCTCGTCGACCGGACCGAACCGGTTCTTGGCTGCCCGCAGCAGCCGGAGCCGGGAGTTGCGCTCGCCCTCGAACTGGAGCACGACGTCGACGATGTGCTCGAGGGCACGTGGCCCCGCAATCGAGCCGTCCTTCGTCACATGCCCCACCAGCATGGTCGGCAGGTGCCGCTCCTTTGCCACCCGCACCAACGCAGCAGTCACGGCACGGACCTGGTTGACGCCGCCGGCGACGCCGTCGACGTCGTTGCTGCTGATGGTCTGGATGGAGTCGATGACCAGCAGGTCGGGCGCGACGGCATCGATGTGGGAGAGGATCGCGGACAGCTCAACCTCACAGGCGAGGTAGAGCGACGGCTCCAGCGCGCCCGTGCGGGCTGCCCGCATCCGCACCTGCGCCGCCGACTCCTCGCCCGAGACGTAGAGGATCGTGCGGCCGCGTCGCGCGACCTGGGCGGCGACCTCGAGCAGCAGCGTCGACTTGCCGACACCGGGCTCACCCGCGAGCAGCAGCACGGCACCGGGCACGATGCCGCCACCCAGTACCCGGTCGAGCTCGGGCACGCCGCTCGACACCGACGCCGAGGCTTCCCCGTGCACCGACGGCAGCGGGAGTGCGGGCGCGGTGACCGGACCTGGAGCGAGGCGGGCAAGCCTCGGCGTGCCGAGCTCGTCGACCGTCCCCCAGGCCAGGCACTCCCCGCAACGGCCCACCCACTTCGTCGATGTCCAGCCACACTCGGTGCATCGATAGGTGGTGGCTGCGCGTCTGGCAGAGCTTGTCGTCATGGCGATGACGCTAGGTGAGTCCACCGACAAGCTCCGCCGCGACGCGCACGGGACAGGCCGCCTGTGTCAGTAGCGGCGGACGCGGATGGTGATGGCGTAGTCGACGTACGTGCCCTGGTGCTCGTCCAGTATCTGCTCGGCCTGCTCGAGCGCGAACTCGATCCTGACGACCGCCTCCAGGTCGCGGCGACTCTCGAACTGCCAGCTGATCTCGCGACGCAGGGCCTCCCACCCGCGCCGGGCGAAGAAGGCGTCGACCTGCTCCTGGTCGTACGTCGGCAGCGCCCGCTGGAACCAGCGTCCGAAGGTGCTCCGGGTGGCGTCGTTGTCGATCACGAACGCCACGCCACCACGCCGCATCACGCGGGCCAGCTCGCTCAGCCCGGCCTCACAGCCAGGACCGAAGAAGTAGGCCCACCGGGCGTGCGCGACGTCGATGCTCCGGTCGGGAATGGGTAGTCGCTGCGCGGAACCGGTGAGCACGCTGACGTTACGAAGGTTGCGTACCCGCCGACGTGACCTGGCGGCCAGGCCGCGGTGCGGTTCGACCCCGATCACACTGCGCGCGTCGGCGGCGAACCGAGCAAGGTGGAAGCCTGCGCCGCAGCCGATGTCGAGAACAGCGGCGCCTGTCCAGGCGCGGATCTCCCGCATGGTGTGCTCGATGACCCCGCCAGGGTCGGCTGCGAGGTTCTCGAGCTCGTAGACGTCGGGGAACCGCCAGATGTTCGGGCTCGGGATCGCCTCGTCAGCGCAAGTGGCGATGGCAGCCACGCTCAGATGCGTATGTCGCCGTCAAACGTACGGAACGTCGCGGCGACGATGCCCGGGGTGCCGTTCGGTGCGACCCACTGGACCTCGAAGGTGCCGAGCCGGTGCTCATGGGGCGTGTCCAGCCACGACGCGACCCGTCGCGGGTCTCCGGCGATCTCTATCTTCGTCAACCCGATATCGCCGGAGGCGCCCACCGAGGGGTGCTGCTCGGCCGGGCTCTCCCACTCGACGAAGAACGGTAGCTGCGGGTCGGACTGGAGGCCCTTGACGCCGATCTGCCGCCAGCGCAGCTCGGTTCCGTCCGGCCGGTACCGGTTGCCGGGTACCGCATGACGCTCGAGGCGCTTCTCGACGGTGGTGATGTCGTCGACAGCAACCACCCAGCCGAGCCATCCGCCTCCGGCCTCGGAACGTGCGCGGACCGCCTGCCCAAAAGGTGCCTTGTCGGACGCCGGGTGGTCGAGCACCTCGACGATCTCGAGGAACTGGCCGTCGGTGAGGGGCAGCACCCGGTTGCGCGTGCCGAAGCGGGGATGGACCCCGCCGTCGTGGAACTTCTCGCCCAGCAACTCCGACAGTCGGTCGGTGGTTCCTGACAAGCCGTCAGGCCCCACTGCGAACGAGAGATGGTCGAGGCGCATGCCTCTCATTGTGGACGTGGGCAC
>JACCVA010000293.1 GCA_013698435.1 Nocardioidaceae bacterium
GCCAGGTGCGCCAGCTGAAGCCGGGAGCGGCGACGTTCTCCTTCCTGCCCACCGCGCAGGAGCTCGACCTGGTCACGGAGCTGAGAGACCAGCAGGTGACGGCGTTCGCCATGGAGCTCGTCCCACGTATATCGCGGGCCCAGTCGATGGACGCCCTCAGCTCACAGGCGCTTGTCGCGGGCTATCGCTGCGCGATCGTGGCGGCCGGACGGCTGCGGCGTTTCTTCCCGCTGAACATGACCGCGGCGGGCACGGTGCCGCCCGCGGAGGTCGTCGTGCTCGGCGCCGGCGTCGCAGGCCTGCAGGCGATCGCCACCGTGAAGCGGCTCGGCGCGGTCGTGAAGGCGTACGACGTCCGGGCGGCGGCGGCCGAGGAGATCCGGTCGATGGGTGCCGTCGCCATCGAACTGGAGCTGGACTCGCTCGAAGGCACCGGAGGCTACGCGCGGGAGATGACAGAGGACCGGGCCAACCGTCAGCGCGAGCTGCTGGCGCCGTACATCGCCGCGGCGGACGCTCTCATCACCACTGCGGCTGTCCCCGGCCGCGCTGCGCCGAAGCTGGTCACCGCCGCCATGGTGGAGGCGATGAAGCCGGGCTCGGTCGTCGTCGACCTCGCCGCGGAGTCGGGCGGGAACGTCGAGGGCTCGGTCCCCGGCGCCGTCGTAGCGATGGGCGGCGCGCAGATCTGGGGTGCGGCCAACGTGCCCAGTCAGATGCCGACCCCCGCAAGCCGGCTCTACGCGCAGAACCTCGTCAACATCGTCACGCTGATGACCAACGAACAGGGCTTTGCACCAGACTTCGACGACGAGATCGTCGCCGGCACCTGTGTTACCCACGCCGGTGAGGTCGTGCACGCACCCACCCAAGAGGCTTTGGAGCGTCAAGAATGAGCGAGCCCATCGTCTGGCTCACGATCTTCGTGCTGAGCGTCTTCGTCGGCGTCGAGGTGATCTCAAAGGTTTCGTCGACCCTGCACACTCCGCTGATGTCGGGCGCGAACGCGATCCACGGCGTCATCTTGGTAGGCGCAATCCTTGTCACCGGGTTCACCGACTCGACAGGAGCACTCGTGGTGGGACTCGTCGCCATCGTGCTCGCGACGATCAACATGGTGGGCGGGTTCGTGGTCACCGACCGGATGCTGCAGATGTTCGGCGGCCGCAAACGCCAGGAGCCGAAGGCATGACGCCGACGTGGGCGCAGCTGTGCTACCTGGCAGCGGCTGTCTGTTTCATCCTTGCGCTGAAGGGTCTGTCGTCGCCCAAGACCGCGCGCAACGGCAACCTGATCGGCGCGATCGGCGCCGTCCTGGCCTGCGTCACCGTCTTCTTCGCGGTCGAGCTCGAGCACGAGTTGTCGATCCTGGTCGCGATCGCGGTCGGCACCGTTATCGGCGTGGTCGGTGCGCGGCGCGTGCAGATGACGCAGATGCCGCAGCTAGTTGCTCTGTTCAACGGCGTCGGTGGTGGAGCTGCTGCCTTGGTCGCCCTGCTGGAGCTGCAAGAGGCAACCAGCGGCGCAGGCGATGTGCCGACGTTCGACCTGGTGGCCACGGCGTTCACGATCCTGGTGGGGGCAGTCAGCTTCTCCGGCTCGATGGTGACGTTCGCGAAGCTGCAGGAGCTGATGACCACCCGCCCGGTGACGTTCCCCGGGCTCCCGGTCGCCTTCGCGCTGGCGGCGCTGTGCGGGTTGGGACTGAGCGTGCTGCTGGTCCTCGACCCGGTGATGTGGGTCGGTGTCGTGCTCGGCTTTGCCGGTCTGCTGCTCGGCGTACTCCTGGTCCTGCCCGTCGGTGGCGCCGACGTACCGATCGTCATCTCACTGCTCAACGCCTTCACCGGTCTCACAGTGGCGGCCGGTGGTTACGTGCTCGGCAACACGTTGCTCCTGGTCGCAGGCACGCTGGTCGGAGCGTCCGGCACGTTCTTGACCAAGATGATGGCGTCGGCGATGGGGCGGTCGCTCGTCAACACGCTCTTCGGTGCGCTCAAGGGCGGCTCGACACTCGGCGCAGGCGAGGCGTCCGACCGTCCCGTCCGCTCGGCCGGACCGGCAGACGTGGCGATTCTGCTTGCTTACGCCAACCGGGTCATCATCGTCCCGGGCTACGGCCTCGCGGTGGCGCAGGCCCAGCACACCCTGCGCGAGCTCGTCGACGAACTGATGGCGAAGGGCATCACTGTCGACTACGCCATCCACCCCGTGGCGGGTCGAATGCCTGGCCATATGAACGTGCTGCTCGCGGAGGCGCAGGTGCCCTACGAGCAGCTCAAGGAGATGGGCGACATCAACGGGGAGTTCAAGCAGGCCGACGTGGTCCTGGTCGTCGGTGCCAACGACGTCGTCAACCCTGCGGCCAAGACCACACCCGGCGCACCGATCTTCGGGATGCCGATCCTCAACGCCGACGAGGCGAAGCAGGTCATCTTCATGAAGCGTTCGATGCGGCCGGGCTTTGCCGGCATCGAGAACGAGCTGTTGTTCGACCCCAAGACGACGTTGCTGTTCGGCGACGCGAAAGACACGATGAGCAAGCTGCTCTCGGCGGTCAAGTCGCTGTGACCTCGAGCCCTCCAGCCCGGCGGTTAGCGAACACCCAAAGGCGCTGTCTCGTCGCCAGCGGGCAGGTGCAGACCTTCGGCGGCTGGCTCCACAGTGTGAAGGCGGTGAGCAGGTGAGCAAGCGCTGGTTGACGATCGCGTTGATTGCGCTGGCGCTGCTCGTCGTCATCGTCGTGGCGATCTATGGCGGCGGAGGAAGCGGCAACGGTGGTGGCGGCGGCGGTTACTAGTAACGCCTGCCGTCCACGGCCGGCTTGCGTCGGCTCAGCCCAACACGCCGTAAAGCCGGTCTCCTGCGTCGCCGAGCCCGGGAACGATGTAGCCCCGCTCGTTGAGCCGCTCGTCCACCGCGGCCGTCACCACGGTTACGGGGATGTTCAGGCCTGCCAGCTCGCGGTCGAGCCGCGCGCAGCCCTCAGGGGCGGCGAGCAGGCAGATCGCCGTGATGTGGTCGGCTCCCCTGTCGACGAGGAACTTGATAGCGGCCGACAGGGTGCCGCCGGTGGCGAGCATCGGGTCGAGCACGTAGCACTGGCGCCCGGACAGGTCGTCGGGCAGTCGCTCGGCGTACGTCGACGCCTTGAGGGTTTCTTCGTTGCGGATCATCCCCAGGAACCCGACCTCGGCGGTGGGCAGCAACCGGACCATCCCCTCCAGCATGCCGAGGCCGGCCCGCAGGATCGGCACCACCAGCGGCTTCGGTGAGGCCAGCTTGACGCCCACCGCGGCCGACACCGGTGTAGTGATGTCGACTGTCTCGGTTCGCACCTCGCGGGTGGCCTCGTAGGCGAGCAGGGTCACCAGCTCGTCGGCCAGCCGGCGAAACGTGGGAGAGGCGGTGTCCTGGTCCCGCAGCGCGGTGAGCTTGTGGGCGACGAGCGGGTGGTCGATGACGACGGTTTGCATGGGGGACAACATAGTGCCCGTGGATGAAGCCTGGTGGGGCCAGCGGTCGTCAACCAGGCATCCATCTGGGATCATCGTCGCATGAGTTCCGGTGACGCTGAGGCGACCGACGGCGTCGACTTCGCGGTGGCCGCCTCACATGAGGACGGGGGCTGGACGCTGTCGGCATTGCCGTCCAACGCCGCGTCGGAACTCGACGTATTGCTCCGTGCGCTCGGGCAGCTGCGGTCCGAGGTCGGCACTCTCGGGATGGTCAGTGTTGACGAGGAGTACTTCGTGCTGGCGCGGGTCGCCGGTACGCACGTGCGGTTGTTGCTCTCTGACATCGGGGCGGCCACGGAGTCACCGCTCGCCGCAGCCGTCATCGCGCGGCTCGAGCTGCCACCACCGGACGAGGACGACGAGCGGGTGCAACCGGCCGGCGACCTCGGGATCCTCGCCGACCTCGGACTACCGGCCAGAGACCTGGGGGCGATGTGCGACGACCTCGATCTGTACCCCGACGAGCTGCTCGGCGACATCGCCAGCCGGCTGGGCTTCGGCCGCGACTTCGAAGAGATGCTCGACACGGTGCTCGCCTGAGACCTGCGTGATGACCTCTGCCACGTCGCGCCCCTCCAACGGGGCTGACTGGGATCAGGTGATGCGCCAGGCGATGGCCGTCGCCCGCGGCACCGCCTCGTTCGCCGACGTACCCGTCGGTGCTGTCGTGCTCGGCCCCGATGGTGAGGTTGTGGCCGCTGCCGGCAACGAGCGGGAGGCGCGTCGCGACCCCACCGCGCATGCGGAGGTCATAGCGCTGCGCGCTGCGGGGGAGAAGCTGGGGCGCTGGCGGCTAGACGGCTGCACGCTGGTCGTCACCCTCGAGCCTTGCACGATGTGCGCCGGAGCGATCGTGCTGGCACGGCTCGATCGCGTGGTGTTCGGGGCGTACGACGCCAAGGCCGGCGCCGCTGGGTCGTTGTGGGACGTGCTGCGTGACCGACGGCTCAACCACCGGCCGGAGGTCCTCGGCGGGGTGCTGGCCGACGAGACGGGCGCGATGCTGCGGGACTTCTTCGAGGGCCAGCGCTGATAGCCGGGTGCGCACGCGGGTGGTCACCGATTCGGTGGCCGTTGTCGGCTCCGGTAACCTACTGCGCGGTGGCGTGTCCGAGCGGCCTAAGGAGCACGCCTCGAAAGCGTGTGTGGGTGCAAGCCCACCGTGGGTTCAAATCCCACCGCCACCGCCACATTTGTCGTTGGACGGGCCGGTTACCGGAGGAGTTCACCGGACGGAGTGGTTAAGCCCTTCAGTTCGATCTCGACGAAGACTGCTTCCTGCTCGGTCGCGTTGGTGACGTTGTGATCGGTTCCTGCTGTCCCGAGATAGGCCGAGGCCGCGGTCTGCGTCATCTCGCGCACCGAGCCGTCGGTGTCGGTCACGGTGAACGTCCCACCGGTGACAGGCACGACGACGTAGTCGAACTCGTGGCGGTGCTGACCGGTGGCTGCCCCTTCGGCGGAGAAGGTCCAGGTGGTGATCCGGACGCGCTCGTTGTCCTCCGTGGTGCTCGACTGCGCCGTACTCATGCTTGCTCCTCTACCGGATGGACCCATACCGTACGCCCGTGAGCAGAAGGCGGAGTACAACTGGCTCACTCATCCGAAACGGCCGGTTCGACCGCGGTCGCCTGCGACCAGCGCACGCGCCAGCGACCCCTCTCGTCTCGCTGGTAGCAGTCGAGATGCCAGCACTCCAGCGCACCCACCTCTTGGCCACGGATCGCGATGTCGATGATCGACTGGTAACGAAGAACCGCCAGGTTGCCGTCCACCAATACGTCGATTCTCGACACCGGTTCGAACCGCAGGTAGTTGATGTCACCGGTCGCGATGCCCCCGAGGTAGTCCTCCTTTGACCAGACCCCGCCGCTCGGGTGGATGAGCTGGAAATCGGGAGAGTGCAAGGCGTCGGCCTCTTTGACTCTCCCTTCGACCAGATACCGAAGCCGCTGGCGCTCGATGTCGCGCAATAGTGCGAGCTCGCTTGTCATCATTCGGGAAACCTCACCCCATCGGCGCGGTGACGGCGCTCCGCGTGTCGTCCCATTCCTACCTGAACAGCGCTGGCGTCTTACCATCAGTGACATCGACTCTAGGGTGAGGGGCGTGGACGCCGACTCCCTCGATCGGATGCTGCTGGCAGGCTCGGTCACCTTGCTGCTGGCGATCCTCGCGGTCAGGGCGTCTTTGCGAATCGGCCTTCCCAGCCTGCTGATCTACCTCGCCATGGGTGTCCTGCTCGGCGAGTCCGTGCTGGGCATCCGCTTCGACGACGCCAAGACTGCCCACGCACTTGGGTTCGCTGCGCTGGTGGTCATCCTGACCGAGGGTGGTCTCACGACGAAGTGGTCCGACGTACGTCCGTCGCTCAGGGTCGGGCTGCTGCTGGCCACGCTCGGTATTGCGGTCAGTGTGATCGTGGTGGCGCTCGTCGCGCACTACGTCCTCGGGCTCCCGTGGGAGCTGGCGCTCCTGGTGGGCGCGATCACGTCGCCGACCGACGCCGCTGCAGTGTTCACTGTGCTCAGATCGGTTCCGTTGCGGCCATCCCTGCGCGGTGCTCTGGAAGTCGAGTCCGGGCTCAACGACGCTCCCACCGTGCTGCTGGTGGTGCTGCTCAGCGCACCAGGCGGCATCGACGGCGGCGCACTCGGCTTCGCCGGTATCGTCGTCTACGAGCTGGCCGGCGGCGTGCTCCTCGGCGTACTCGTTGGCTGGGCCGGTGCCTGGGTCCTGCGCCGGGTGGCATTGCCGGCCTCCGGGCTCTACCCGATCACGGTCTTGGCGATCGCGGTGCTGTCGTACGCCGGCGCCTCCGCGCTGCACGCCAGCGGGTTCGCCGCGGTCTACGTCACCGCGCTGTGGTTGGGGAACGCCGACCTGCCGCACCGCACCTCGACCCGCTCGTTCGCAGAGGGGTTCGCGTGGCTGGCGCAGATCGGGCTGTTCATCATGCTGGGTCTGTTGGTGTCTCCGTCGCAGTTCAGGATCGAGCACCTGGCGGGCGGAGTGGTGATCGGCGCCGTCCTGACCCTGCTCGCCCGCCCGCTCAGCGTGGTCATCTGCGCGCTGCCGCTGCGGATGCCGTGGCGGGAACAGGGGTTCTTGTCGTTGGCGGGCCTGCGAGGCGCTGTCCCCATCGTGCTGGCAGCGATCCCGGTCGCTGAGGACGTTCCGCGTTCTGTCGACGTCTTCAACGTCGTCTTTGTGCTGGTGGTCGTGCTGACCGTGGTGACGTCGCCGGCCCTGCCCTGGCTGGCGACCCGCCTCGGTGTCGTCGAGGAACGCTCGCGCGACGCAGAGGTGGAGGCCGCCCCACTGGAACGCATCGCGGCCGACCTGCTCCAGGTCCGTATCACGCAGCAGTCGCGGCTGCACGGCGTCGAGATCGGGGAGCTCCGGCTGACGCCGGGCACCAGCGTTTCGCTGATCGTGCGTGACGAGACCAGCTTCACGCCCGATGTGCGTACGTCCTTGAGGCGAGGTGACGAGCTGCTCGTCGTCACGCCCCGGCGCGACCGTGACGCCACCGAGCGCCGGCTGCAAGAGGTCAGCCGCCGCGGCCGGTTGGCCCGCTGGGCGCGCGACGACGGGTGAGCCGGCGTACGCCGGCGCAGGCGGGGAGGTCTCAGCCGCTGGCCTGCTTGCAGCCCGCGATGTTCTTGTGCGAGGTGATCTCAGTGCGGATCGTCGAGTCAACCGACTGGAACTCGTCACCGACCAGCACGTCGATGCCTGGCGACAGCTCGCCCTTGACGACCTTGACCGGCCCGCGGAACTGGATGCGCACGAGCCGCACCTCGGGGGACTTTGGCTCCTTGGTGACGATGGTGACGTTGGTGGCTGACATCGCCTCTGGGGCGTTCGAGGCCACACCGTCCTTGAAGCCCTTGGACGTCAACGCGTCGAGCGTCTCGCCGGCGATTCCCGGGAGCTGGCCGGCGTTGTAGATGTTGACGCGGATGTCTTCAGCCCTGACGGCTTGGCCCTTCTTGAAACGCTTGACCGACGTGCACCCGGGAGTCTTCTTCGTTGCCGGGGTCTGCGTCGCGGCGTTGTCCTTGTCTTGGTCTGGGCTGACGATCGTGCTCCAGCCGTAGTAGGCAGCACCCAGCAGGATGCCCAGCAGCACCAGCATGGTGACCGGGGTCTTCCAGTTCACGCTGCCTCCCTTCGGCCCTGCCAGCCTAATCCCACCCGCTCGGGATCAGGTCAGCTCAAGATCAGCACGGTCATCCCGAGATGACGTGGATGCGGGCGTGCACGACGTGACGCTGCTGCAGTGCGGCGCGGAGTGCACGGTGCAGCCCGTCCTCGAGGTAGAGCTCGCCTTGCCACTCGACCACATGGGCGAACAGGTCGCCGAAGAACGTCGAGTCCTCGTCGAGCAGTGTCGCCAGGTCAAGGGTGTCCTTGGTGGTGACGAGCTGGTCGAGGCGAATCTGGTGCGGCGGCAGCTGGGCCCAGTCACGCATCCGCAGACCGTGGTCGGGGTACGGGCGCGCGTCACGGACCCCTTTGAAAATCACCCGCGTGAGTCTAAGCCTTGCCGGGCCACCCGGTCCTGCTGCGAGCCACCCCGTGCGAACCGTGCCGGAACTGTGACCTCGGCCGGCGGACCAGGTGGACGCCGCGCGCGACGCTAGTCTTGTCGCGCTGAGACGGCCTTCAGCTCGCCGCCTGGACGAGGAGACGCCCATGACCCAGCCTGCGGCCGAGGGCTGCCCTCCCAGCCTGGCGGACGCGGCGACAAGAGCGACAGCACCGCCGAGCCCCCCGGACAGTCCACCTACCGGTGCCGGTACGCCGACACTGGCCGCGCTGGGCGAGCAGGCGAGCGAGATCGCGGCCGGCTACGCGTTCGAGGAGCCGTCACTTCAGCTGGGCCGGCTGGTCGAGGGTGTCGACGTCGTGCCTGTCGACGTACGCATCCCGCTCAGCATGCTGAACCGGCACGGTCTGGTTGCCGGTGCCACCGGCACCGGCAAGACCAAGACCCTGCAGCTGCTGGCCGAGCTGCTCTCCGCCCAAGGTGTTCCGGTCTTCGCAGCCGACATCAAGGGTGACCTCTCGGGGCTGGCGACCCCCGGCAAGGGGGACGAGAAGCTGCTCAACCGCACTGCGTCGCTGGGCCAGGCGTGGCAGGCCACGTCGTTCCCCGTGGAGTTCCTCGCCCTCGGCGGTCAAGGCACCGGGGTACCCGTGCGCGTGACCATGACGTCGTTCGGACCGACTCTGCTGGCCAAGGTGCTCGGGCTCAATGAGACTCAGGAGTCCTCGCTCGGCCTGGTCTTCCATTACGCCGACCAAGCGGGGCTGCCGCTGCTGGACCTCGAAGACCTGCGGTCGGTCGTGACGTTCCTGATCAGCGCAGAGGGCAAGCCCGAGCTCAAGGCGCTCGGCGGTCTGTCGAGTGCGACAGCAGGCGTCATCTTGCGTGAGCTCATCGGGTTCGCCGACCAAGGCGCTGACCGCTTCTTCGGAGAACCGGAGTTCGACACGGCCGACCTGCTGCGCACCGCGGCCGACGGCAGGGGGGTCATCTCGCTGCTGGAGCTGCCGCACCTCCAGGACCGGCCGACGGTCTTCTCGACGTTCCTGATGTGGCTGCTCGCCGACCTCTTCCACGACCTCCCCGAGGAGGGGGACCTCGACAAGCCGAAGCTCGTGTTCTTCTTCGATGAGGCGCACCTGCTCTTTGATGAGTCGTCCAAGGCCTTCCTCACCGCGATCGAACAGACGGTGCGGCTCGTGCGGTCCAAGGGTGTCGGCGTCTTCTTCGTCACCCAGAGCCCTACCGACGTGCCCGACTCGGTGCTCGCCCAGCTCGGTTCCCGGGTGCAGCATCAGCTGCGTGCGCACACGCCAAATGACGCCAAGGCACTCCGGGCGACCGTCAGCACCTATCCCAAGTCGGCGTACGACCTCGAGGAGGTGCTTACGCAGCTCGGCATCGGGGAGGCGATCGTGACGGTCATGAACGAGCGTGGGGCTCCTACCCCCGTCGCGCGGACGCGGCTGCGTGCGCCCGAGTCCCTGCTGGATCCGAGCTCACCGGACACCTTCGCGCACATCCTTGCCGCGTCGCCGTTGCAGGCGAAGTACGGCCAAGGCGTCGACCGCGAGTCGGCGAACGACATCCTCACCAAGCGGCTCGACGAGGCAGCGGCCAAACGGGAGGCGGAGGACGCCGAGACGGCTGCGGAGAAGGAGGCGGCGAAGACGGCGGCGAAGCGGCCCACGTCCAAGCCTGCAAAGAAGGCCTCGAAGCGTTCGCACACCAAGCCGGCCGATACCTGGACGTCGGGGGAGTCGGGAGATGTGCTCGGCGGCATTGCAGGCAGCCCAGAGTTCCAGGACTTCCTGCGCCGCAGCGGCAAGACGCTCGCCCGGCAGATCATCCGTGGCGCCTTCAGAGTCGGCCGGCGTTGAGTGTGAACCGGTGAGTGTGACCCGGTGAGGCTGAATCCGCCGGCTCGGACGCCGAGTCGGCCAGCCGGTCAGCGCGCCGAGTCGCTAGCCGGTCAGTCCGTGCCCGCGGCACCCGCGCCGCATTCTTGAGATCAATATCGATCTCAGAGACCAAAATTGATCTCAAGAACTTACGGACCGCCGTACTCCGCCGCGGCTTTTTAGTTGCGTTGTCACGATGGCGGAGGATAGGGGATTCGAACCCCTGAGAGCTTTCACTCAACACGCTTTCCAAGCGTGCGCACTAGGCCACTATGCGAATCCTCCGTGGAGGAGGCTAGCGCGTGGGCGATCGTTCATCGAAATCGTGCATGGGTCTTCCGCAGGCGGGCAGCCG
>JACCVA010000324.1 GCA_013698435.1 Nocardioidaceae bacterium
CGCCCACCAACTCCACCTCGACCAGCTGATCTATCGCCGAAATGCCGTCGATGTCGACCAACGTGGGGAAAGTCGTCGTCGGCCCGGCCTCGTACCTACGCTGAGTCTGATCGTCTCGCGAGCTGCCCATTGCATGATTATCCATGGGCCTTGCTCAAGAGGACGCCGTGTCTTACGGCTTGGGGGCGGCCGCGTCCTGCCGGGCCCCCGCGCCGCTGAGCAGGCCGCCTTCGCGCCTCGCTTTGCCCACCCGATCGCTCCAGCACCCCAGTCGATGACCAGACGGTTACGCAACGACTCCAACACCGGCGAGGGGTGAAGGTCGTAGGCCCGAATCTCGGCAGTGCGTTCTGTCAGCACCTCGCCACGGTTCTCATACGCGGTGTAGACCCCAGCTCAGCCGAATCGCCCAGAGATGTAGTTCTCGGTTCGTTCGTCCGACGGTGCGCTGAATATTTTCGTCGTCAGGTCGAACTCGACCAAAAGCCCTGTGCGGTCGCCCGTGCCCTCGTCGGCCAGCGCCGTAAAGAAGGCAGTACGGTCGGCGACCCGCGCAGCCTGCTGCATGTTGTGGGTGACGATGATGATGGAATAGTCCTGTCGCAACTCCACCATCAGATCCTCGATTCTGGACGTGGCGATCGGGTCGAGCGCGGAGCAGGGCTCGTCCATCAGGATCACTTCAGGGCGCACCGCGATCGTACGAGCGATACACAGCCGTTGCTGCTGACCACCTGAGAGCCCGAAAGCGGACTGCTTGAGCTTGTCCTTTACCTCGTCCCACAACGCCGCCCTAGTGAGCGCTTCTTCCACGACGTCGTCCATGCTCTCGACCTTCATGCCCGTCACGCGGGGCCCGTATGCGACGTTGTCGTAAATCGACTTGGGGAACGGGTTTGGCTTCTGGAACACCATGCCGATGCGTCGGCGTACCTCGATCGGGTCGACGTCCTTGGCATATATCGACTGACCATGGAACGTGACCTCACCTTCAACCCTGGCGCTGTCGATGAGGTCGTTCATCCGGTTCAGCGAACGGAGCAGCGTGGACTTGCCGCAACCCGAAGGACCGATCAGCGCGGTGATCTCGTTGTAGCCGAATCCGAGCGAGACACTCGTCACCGCCCGGAAGGCGCCGTAGTACACATCGACGTCGTTGCACTCCATGATCTTCATCGGGTCCAGCGGGAGGTGCCGTCGGGCCTCGCGCACCACCTCTACCAAGGGTGTGGCGTCAAGCTGCCCGGACTCCGGCGAGTCGGGCGCAGCAGCCTCGTCTGGCTTGGCTGTGGAGTAGGTGTGGGAGGTCATGGTCACCAACGCTTCTGGTAGCGGTTGCGGATAATGATTGCGAGGGTGTTCATGATGAGCAGGAGCACCAGCATCAGCATGATGGCGGCGGAAGCGACCTGTTGGAATGCAAGCTGAGACTGCTGCGCCCAGTTGAAGATCTGGATCGGCAGCACGGTGTAGCCCGAGAACAGTCCGTTCGGGTCGTAGTTCACGAACACGAGACCGCCCAGGAGGAGCAGCGGTGCCGCCTCACCCAGGGCACGTGACAGCGCCAGGATGGAGCCGGTGGCGATGCCCGGTACCGCAGAGGGGAGCGTCTGGCGCCATACCGTCTGGAGTGGGGTCGCGCCCAGTGCGAGAGACCCCTGACGGATCTCCTGCGGCACGGCCCGGATGGCCTCGCGCGTCGTCAAGATGATGACGGGGAGGATGAGTAGGGCCAGCGCGATGGCGCCACAGAGGACGATGCGCCGAGGCAGGCCGATCGACAAGGCGACACCAGCGGTCAGCATGCCGTAGACGATGGCGGGAACCGCCGCCAGATTGGTCAGATTCACCTCGATGATCCTGTTGTACCAACGTCGCGAGTCCGCGAACTCCTCCAGATAGATGCCAGCGGCGACACCCAGGGGGATGGCCATCGCCGCCGTGAGGACGATGACCAGGGCCGAGCCGAGAATAGCTGCACGTGCGCCCGCTGTCTCCGGGATGACTTCGGAGGTGTAGCGCGTGAATAGGTTGCCGTCGAGGCGTGTGCGCCCGTCGAGGAACGTATCGATCAGCAGCACTGCCAGACACAGAACCGCGAACAGGACCGCGAACCACAGGAGACCCACGAACACAATGGACTTCGCGTTCTTGTCACCCTCTCGCTTGGCTTTGAGTGGAACGGTCGCCAGCGATCCGAGACTTGCCATCAGTAGACCTCCCGGATACGTCTCACAACCATGCCTGCAATAACGTTCATGAGCAGGGTGACGACGAACAGCAGGAGGCCTACGGCGAATAAGGTGTTGTAGCCCAGGGTTCCCGGGGAGCTCTCACCGGTCGCAGTCTGCGCGATGAAGCCGGTCATCGTCTGCCCAGATTCTGTCGGGCTGGATACGATCCGAGCCTGCGGCCCCGCCGCAAGGGCGACGATCATGGTCTCGCCGACAGCCCTGGAAGCGCCGAGAACCACGGATGCTGTGATTCCAGAGATTGCCGCCGGGAAGACGACTCGGGTCGTGGTTCGCATCCGGTTCGCCCCGAGTGCGAGCGATGCCTGCCTGAGGGACTGAGGAACCGCGCTGAGGGCGTCCTCGGAGATCGAGGCAATGGTGGGAATGATCATCACGCCCAGAACCAGTCCCGCCGCAAGCACGCTGAACGTCCCTACCCCGATGTGCAGCAGGTCGTTGAGGATCACTGGCGCGACGAAGAATAGTGCGAAGTAGCCATAGACCACCGAGGGGATTCCGGCCAGGATCTCAAGGATGGGCTTGAGGATGCTACGCACACGATGTGGCGCGTACTCCGCCAGGTAGACAGCTGCCCCCAGCCCGAACGGCACCGCGATCAGCATGCCGATAGCAGTCGTCCAGAGTGTGCCCGTCACCAAGGGGAGGACACCGAAGTCGGCGTCAGCGAACGTCGGCGCCCAGCGCTGACCCGACAAGAAGTCTCCGATCGAGATCTCCCGGAAGAAGTCGAGGGCGGGCACCAGCAGCGCCAAGAAGATGCCGACGGTGATGAGGACAGACAGACCGGCAGAACCAATCAGGCCCCCCATCGCCACCCGCTCGCCGTACCGACCGCGTCTCTGCTTCAGGAACTGGGACGGGTCGCTGTCGTACGAGGCCGGGTCAACGCCCCGAGGGGCCGTCTTGGACGACCCCTCGGTTGTGCTCGGAGCACTCACAGCGATTCCTCTAAGTCCGTTTATTACTTCTCGGTGACCCTCTTCTCAGCGGCCCCCACGGCTACTTGAGCTCAGCAGTTGCTCCCTCGAGCGCGCTCCGCTGCTCGTCGTTGAGCGCGATGAACTTCGCGACCTCTGCGATGTTCTGGTCCTGCTCGACGTAGTAGTCGACGAACGCGGCCACCTGCGGCTTGTCGGCGTACGACTTCTTCGATACGTAGATGAAGAGCGGGCGTGACAGCGGAGTGTAGGTGCCGTCGGCCGCGGTCTCGGGGCTCGGCTCGACGCAACCCTTACCGCTGTCGATTTGGACAGCCTTCAGCGCGTCCGAGTTCTCCTCGAAGTAGGTGTAGCCGAAGTAGCCGAGCGCGTTCGCAGAGCCCTCGACGCCTTGGACGAGGACATTGTCGTCCTCGCTCGCGTTGTAGTCGGAGCGGCTTGCGCCTTCTTCGCCGTTGATCACGTCGGTGAAGTAGTCGAACGTGCCGGAGTCTGTCCCCGGGCCGAAGAGCTCGATGGTCTCATCGGGGAAATCAGGGTTGACCTGGCTCCACTTGGTGATCGTACCCTCGGCCCCGGGCTCCCACAGGGTCTTCAGCTCGTCGGTGGTCAGGCATTCGATGAAGTCGTTATCCGATGAGACGACCACAGTGAGCGCATCGGTGGCGACCTGGAGCTCGACGTACTCGACCCCGCCCTTCTTGCACGCCGCGATCTCCTCGTCCTCGATGGGACGTGAGGCGTCTGAGACGTCGGTCTCACCCACGCAGAACTTTTCGAAGCCACCACCGGTTCCCGAGGTGCCGACCGATACCTTGACCCCGCTCTGCTCCTCGCCGAAGAGCTCGCCAGCGGCCGACGTCAGCGGTCCGACGGTCGAAGATCCATCGACGACCACCTCACCAGAAACTGAGTCTCCTCCACCGCTTGAGGAGTTGTCTTGACCACCGCAGGCGGCCAGCACGACCAGCAGCACGGCCGCCCCCAGGGCGGCGAAGCGGTTCGGAATCCTTGCGTTCACAGTATCGTTGCCTCTCGTGGTTGGAACATGCCTATGTGCGGCACCTGTGCCGACGTCATGGACGCTAACCACGGTCTGTGAATCAACGAACGGACTTTGACGAACAAGAGGTGAACAAGACCTGGCCAGGTGCATCGGGCGCCCTCGCGGCTGCTGCATCGCCTGGGCAGAGATTCTGGCGTCACTACCTAGAGTTGCCGTGATCACCGGCAGACGCACGGGAGAGTTAATCGACTACCGGGGCGGCGACCAACACAACGGCGTGCCGATCTTCGTCCCCACGCATCAAGCACCTACCGGCACGACCGTAGGCGACGTCCGCTAGGTGACCGACGGCATCGAATCGCGCGTCGAGCAGGCCAAGGCGGCCGCTGGCGACCGCGACGTCATGCTCCACGGTGCCTACACGGCACAGGAATGCCTGCGGGCACGTGTGCTGGACGTGCTGGAGATTCAGCTGGTCCCGGTCCTGTTCGGCCAGGGACGACGACTGTTCGACGGTCTCGGGCCCGACCACATCGAGCTGGAGCCGGTCCGGGCGCTCGAATCACCTAGCGCTCTGCATCTTCGTTATGAGGTGCAGTACACATGAGTTCACCAATCCGTCTCTACATGTCGATGTCCCTCGACGGCTTCATCGCCGGACCGGACGACCGCGAGGGTCAGGGGCTTGGCCGCGACGGCGGGCGGCTGTTCAACTGGCTCGACGATCGGACGTCCGATGGTCCGAACGGCCAAGTGTTCCGCGAGCTCATGGCGACAGGCGCGGTGATCTCCGGCCGGCGTACTTTTGAGCTGGCCGGTCGCTGGCAAGGTGACCACCACGACGGCGTGCCGATCTTCATCCTCACCCATCGCATCGACGACGGGGACGTTCCGGCGGGAAGCGCCCAGTTCGTCACCGACGTCGAAGACTGCGCAGAGCAAGCCCGGGCCGCGGCGGGCGATCGTGCCGTGATGGTGCACGGAGCCGGCGCGGCGCAGGCGTTGCTGCAGGCAGGGCTACTCGACGAGATGGAGATCCATCTCGTGCAGGTCCTGCTGGGCCAAGGGCGACGTCTGTTCGACTCACTCGGCCCCGACCACATCGAACTCGAACTGGTTCGACGACTCGAGGCACGGGACGTGACGCATCTGCGATACCGAGTACGTCACCATAGGGCGCATCCGCCCGGCCATCCCAACAGCGACGCGAACGCGTCTGGGCCGTCAACTGATCGTCCTGGACATCCCGCGGTTGCGCCTGCTCTCCGGCTACCGAGCGTTCCACGCGGCCGATTTCTGTGACACTCCTATCACCCGAGGGGCCGCGCCATACCTTGACCTCGACCCAGTGCAGAGGTTCCACCCATCCGTCCCCTGAGGTGCCGCGGCATACTTCGGGGATGAGCGAACGAGTGAGTGTCCCGACCGACGACGGCGAGATGCCGGGGTACCTGTGGCTTCCCGAAGGCGGCACCGGCCCGGGATTGCTGCTTCTCCAGGAGATCTTCGGGGTGAGCGGCTACATCCAGCGACGCGGAGCTGACCTGGCATCTGCCGGGTACGTTGTCCTGGCTCCCGAGCTCTACTGGCGCCTGGACGCCAAGGCAATCGACGAGTCAGCGCCCTCGGCGATCGACGACGCGATGAGTCTGGCCGGCCAGCTGGACTGGGAGACCGCCATCACCGACGCCGTGGCCGCCCTCGGCCATCTGCGCAGCCGCGAAGAAGTGCGCGGTGGCACCGGGCTTGTCGGCTTCTGTTTCGGCGGCGGATTGGCGTTCAATGTGGCGGCTGTCGACTCGGCCGACGTGCTGGTGAGCTACTACGGGTCGTCCCTCCCTGACCTGCTGGACCTTGCACCCATGGTCAATGCACCGAGCCTGCACCACTTCGGCCTCGCCGACGCGTACATCGACCCGGAGACGGTCGAACGCATCCGGGTAGCGGTGACCACCGCCGCTCTGCCTGCTGAGTTCGAGGTCTACGAGGGCGCCAATCACGCCTTCGACAACGACGACTTCGGGTTCCACCACCCGGAGGCGTCCGCACTCGCCTGGCGGCGCACACTCGACTTCCTCGGCCGGACGCTACCCACTGAGCACCCAGCCACCCACTAGCTCGAACATCATGATGCGTCTTTGGTGATGTGGCAGCGAGCACCGCGCGATGTCCGCCCACCACACCGCATCCCGTCAGCACCGCCTCGTCCGCGCCCGAGCGAGCACGCGCTCTCAACAGCTCGTCTGCATGGGTCTTCGGCCACGACGACAGGTCAATCGGCTCGTCCCACGACATGAACGATCCGGCTTCGACGACGAGGTCGATGAGCTCACGCGCGTGGTGACGCTTGGTCATTGCTCGGAACGCAGCCAGTCCTTCACCGCTGGCCCTTGGCCGTCGAGCAGAGGTGGCGCGCGGTGGGTGACGGGTGTCTTCTCCTGTCCGTCTGCTTCGAACAAGCGCAACGGGGGGCCTGGCAGTCTCAAGGCGCCCAGGCTCTCGTGCTCGACGTCGATGAGAAGCCCCTGCGACAGTGTCTGCTCCCACTGGTAGACCTCGTCAAGGGTCCGCACTTTCCCCGCGGGGATCCCGAGCTCGTCCAGCCGCGCCAGCAGCGGCTCCGCCTCCCACTCAGCGAAGGCCTCTTCGACGAGCTCGATGACCTGGTCCCGCGCCGCGACGCGTTGAGCGTTGGTTGCCAACGACTCGGCGTCCGGGTCCAGCCCGAAGCCCGCGCACAGTCGCCTCCACAGGCTCTCGCTGCCCAACGCAATCTGCACGTGCCCGTCCGCGCAGGCGAACATGCCGTACGGAGCGATCGAAGCGTGGTGATTGCCCTGGCCACGACCGACCTCGCCTGCCACGGTCCACCGGGTGCCCTGAAAGGCATGCACGCCCACGACGGCAGCCAGCAGCGAGGTACGCACGACGGTTCCGCGTCCGGTGCGCTCCCGCTCGTGCAGAGCAGCGAGCACACCGTACGCCCCGGCCATCCCCGCGAGCACGTCAGCGATCGGCGTCCCCACCTTCTGCGGGTCGTCGGGACCTGAGCCGTTGAGCGACATCAGACCCCCTTCACCTTGAGCGATCTGGTCGTAGCCTGGCCGGCCGCCCTCCGGCCCGTCGTGACCGAACCCGGTGATGGACAAGACGATGAGCCGCTCGTTGTGCGCCTGCAGCGCCTCCGGCCCGAAACCGAGCCGCTCGAGCACTCCCGTCCGGAAGTTCTCCACCAGGACGTCTGCGCGCGCCACCAGCTCCCACAGCACAGCGCGGTCGGCATCGTCCTTGAGGTCGAGCGCGACAGACTCCTTGTTGCGGTTCGCCGACAGGAAGTACGTCGACTGCCTGTTTTCGTCACGTCGCTCGTCGTCGTCCGGGGGCCAGACGAACGGGGGTCCCCAGCCGCGCGTGTCATCTCCGGTGCCGGGTGCCTCGATCTTGATCACGCGCGCCCCGAGGTCGGCCAGCATCATCGTGGCGTGCGGCCCCGCCAGCGCCCGCGAAAGGTCCACCACGAGAAGGTCGCTCAACGGCCCGGTCCGGCTTTGCATCCTGGCTCCTTCATTGCTCGGCGCGAGCCCGCATGCGCACCCCAGGGACGCTGTTGTGAACACCTGCTGTGAGAACCCTGTACTGATGTTATCCGTGTGGACGGTGTGTGCCGCCGGGCACGCCCCACCACTGAGTGACCTACCGGGTGTGCGCGACATACCACAGGCGACGCTCCCGTGAGGGTGCGTCGCCTGCGATGCGCGGTGCGTTCAGTCCGTCAGCGCCATGGTCTGCGCACGAGGACTGTGGTGAAACGGTCAGTCGGCCTGCCGTTGTCCGGGGACCCCGTTGAGCAGGTCCCGAACTTCAGACTCGCGATAGCGTCGGTGTCCGCCCAGTGTGCGGATCGAGCTCAGTTTGCCGGCCTTCGCCCAGCGCGTGACAGTCTTCGGGTCGACGCGAAACATAGCCGCCACCTCCGCAGGTGTCAGCAGGGGCTCAGACTCGGTCGGTCGTGTATTCACGCGGTCTCCTCAACCTTGCACATCGAGCCGAGGTGGCTCGCTGCTCGACGAATCAAATAACCTGCTCGATGACCGGGCTCGGCCACCGTAAGGCACAGACGCTGCCGACGCCGCTGAGCTTCTTTTGACCAGGGGACGACGAGCCAACCGACTGGCTGAGCGATGCCGACTGATCCAAAGATACACCGCGAACAGACGAGACGTCCCTGTCTCGTGTCAATTGGCCCGTTCGTGGGCGTTGACGACGCGCCACCTGCTCTCGAAGCGACGGTACGCCTCCCCCGCCGCCGCCCAATCGGCTGAACCCAGGGCTGTCAGCACCCGGTGGATGTCGGCTGCCGACCGGTCGTCGTCGAGCTCGCCCTTGAGGAACTGCGCCACTCCCGCGTAGTCGAGCTCGACCCAGCTGGCCGCGTCGAACTCGTCCAGCCAGCACGCCAGGTCCTGCATCTCCTCTCGCAGGTCCGACTCGTCGATCACCTGATGCAGCACACGCTGAGCCCGCGCCACCCGCCGGCGCGCGTCGGTAACCCTGGCGCGGTAGCGGATGCTGCTGGACCCGCTGGCGTCGTACAGCTCACGCTCGTCATCGGCGACCAGCACGAACCAGGTCCTCGGCACCCCCCAGGTCGTCTGCCGCACATGGGGGACCGCCTCCGGATGCGCGCGCCGCCACGAGAGGAAGCCCTCGTCGACCATAGTTATCGACTCCGGCGGGAGGAGCAGCTGCACATTGGCGTCACCCAGGCTGTCGATGAGCGACGTCAGCGAGAGCCACGACCGCAGCGGCATGTCCGCCGGGCAGTAGTAGGACCGACCGGCAAGTCGCAGCACGTACGGTGCGTAGGTGTGCAGGTTGTCGACGCCGATAGCCGCCGAAGCGACCGTGCGGTTGAGTACTGTCGCCTGCTCGCTCACCAAAGTTGCTGCCGGGTCGACGGCGCTGTCCAGGTCGTGCGCCAGCGCCTCACGAGCGGCAGGGCTAAGAGCCGCCAACGGCTCGTAGACACGCAGATAGGACGCGTAGGGCAGCACCGGCTCAGCGTAGCCGCCAGGTGACCGCGTGGGCCCCGCAACGGTCGTCAGGCATATCGTGGACACCAACGGCCGCACCACCCACGCGGCCGGGCCCACCTAACGGTTCACCTGACCGAGCCCAGCGCAAAGGAAGAGTCACCACCGTGACCGACACCTCGGGATACTCCGTGTTCGAACAGGCCAATGGCCATGAACAGGTCGTGTTCTGCCGCGACCGCGAAAGTGGCCTCAAGGCCATCATCGCCCTTCACTCCACCGCGCTCGGTCCGGGCCTCGGCGGCACCCGCTTCTACCCCTACACGTCGGAGGCCGATGCGGTGCGCGACGTGCTCAACCTTTCCAAGAGCATGGCGTACAAGGCTGCGGTCACCGGACTGGACCTGGGCGGCGGCAAGGCGGTCATCATCGGGGACCCGCGCCGGGACAAGACCGAGCCGTTGCTTCGCGCCTACGGCCGCTTCGTCCAGTCCCTCGGCGGTCGGTACTACACCGCCTGCGACGTCGGCACCTACAGCGAGGACATGGACATCGTGGCGCGTGAGTGCGACTTCGTCACAGGTCGCACGGTCGAGCACGGCGGTGCGGGCGACTCGAGCGTGCTGACGGCGTACGGCGTCTTCCAGGGCATGCGCGCAGCCGCAGAGGTGGCCTGGGGTGAGCCCAGCCTGTCAGGACGCCGGGTGGGCGTCGCCGGGGTCGGCAAGGTCGGACACCACCTGGTCGAGCACCTCCTCGACGACGGTGCCACGGTCGTCGTCACCGACGTCTACCAGCCTGCGGTGCAAAGCGTCGTTGACGAGCATCCCGACGTCGACGTCGTGGTCGACAACGACGCACTGGTCGCCTCCGACATCGACGTCTACGCGCCGTGCGCGCTAGGCGACGCCATCAACGACGACAGCGTGCAGCTGCTCAAGGCGAGGATCATCTGCGGTGCGGCCAACAACCAGCTGGCCCACGCCGGCATCGAAGATGTGCTGGAGTCGCGGGGGATCCTCTACGCGCCCGACTACTGCGTCAACGCCGGCGGGCTGGTCCAGGTTGCCGACGAGCTCGAGGGCTTCTCGTTCGACCGGGCCAAGGCGCGGGCGAGTCGGATCTTCGACACCACGAAGCGGGTGTTCGAGGTCGCCGCTGCGGAGGGCGTCCCGACCGCCGTTGCAGCGGACAGAATTGCCGAGCGCCGGATGACCGACGTGGGCCGGCTCCGCGGCCTGTGGGTGGGCTGAGACGGGAGCGACTCTAACGCCGGTTGGCGGACCCGTTGCCGGGTTCGTCATAAGGATCGTCGAAGTCCTCGGACTCACCGGTGGTGGCGTCGGACCCGTCTGCCGATGACAGCCGGTCGTCGCCGTGAAGCTCACGCTGTAGCTGGTTGAAGTCCGTGTTGAACTCGCGGTACTTCAGCTCGCGTGCGACCTTCGTCTGCTTCGCTTTAGCACGGCCGCGCCCCATAGGCTCGACCCCCTTGCGCATCGTTGCCGGCTCACCTCGAGGGTGCCCCGGACTGTCATCAGTTCTGTCGTGCTCGCCAACGATACCTGGCGCCGGGGCCGGAGACACACTCGGCTGACGATGTGTCGTCGACGTGTTCGCAGCCGGCTCAACGGGGGTGAACATCCACCAGTGAGGCACGGCCGCCGGGCTTCTCGAGCACCTCGCCGCACACCCAGGCCGGGATCGCGGCCTCGGCCAGCAGCCGGACCGCGGCCTCGGCGTCGGCGTCGGCGATGACTGCGACCATGCCGACGCCCATGTTGAGCGTCCGCTCCAGGTCGTCGCGACCGACCTGGCCGACGCTCCCGACGAGGTCGAAGATGGGCTGCGGGACCCACGTGGAGCGGTCGATGACGGCGGACAGCGACTCTGGCAGGACCCGGGAGAGGTTGGCGGCGAGCCCGCCGCCGGTGACGTGCGCCATCGCATGCGTTTCGAGCCGCTGGGCGAGGGCAAGGCAAGGGCGGGTGTAAAGGCGCGTCGGCTCCAGCAGCTCAACGCCCAGGGCCCGGCCGAGGTCGTCGACGTGGCGGTCGAGCGTCCAGCCCGCCTGTTCGAGCAGCACCTGGCGGACGAGAGAGTAGCCGTTGGAGTGCAGCCCGCTCGATGCCATCGCCACCAGCAGATCACCGGACCGGACGCGCTCGGCGCCGAGCAGGTCCTCAGCCTCCACTACTCCCGTGGTGGAGCCGGCCAGGTCGTACTCGTGCGCTTCCAGCAAGCCCGGATGTTCGGCCGTCTCCCCACCGAGGAGTGCGCAGCCGGCGACGACGCAGGCTTCGGCGATGCCCCTGACGATCGCCGCGATCCGGGATGGGTCGACGGAGCCCGCGGCGATGTAGTCGGTCATGAACAACGGCTCTGCGCCGCAGACGACGAGATCGTCGACGAGCATCCCCAC
>JACCVA010000328.1 GCA_013698435.1 Nocardioidaceae bacterium
CGTAGCCGTCGTGCTCGCTCAGCCGCGGGGACATCGGCGCCTCGGCGACGAGCGAGTTGACCAGTTGGGCGATCTTCGCGTCGTCACCGACACCGAAGAGCTCACGAAGCCGGCTGCGGACTTCATACAGCGGCGTCAGTCGGCCGAAGTCGGCGGGATCGACGCCGGACACATGGTGGTGCTCGACGAACGCCTGTACTGCGGCAGCGTCCGGAAGCCCCTCGACGCCGGCGCATGCCGGGTCGGTGTTGACGATCGCGACGACCACATGCAAGGACAACTCGGTGTCGTGGCTGAACATCACCGTGTCAGCGTAGTGCGCTCCGGGCGAGGCTTCTTGCGGCCGGTTCAGCCGAGCAGCTGGCTGATCGCCTTGTCGATGTCGACGTGGAGCACCTCCGAGCCCAACGGGACGATCTCTTCGCAGCGACGCAGGAACGCACAGACGTCCTCGGTCTTCGCCTGCATCAGCGCCTCACCGTCGGGGGACGCGAGCTCGATGATCGTGACGGCCCGGCCGGCTGAGTCCAGGCACGGCCATACGTGCACGTCGCCGTCACCGGTGGGCTGGAATATCCCGTCGCGCAGCAGCGCGCGGCCGAATACCCAGCGCACGCTGGTCGCTCCCGTGGCGAAGCAGGCGGACACCGCATACGGATCGTGGTTGTCGTAGTGCAGCTCGGCATCGAGTGGCGTCGCTGTACCACTCGCGTCGATCAGGTCGAGCGTGAGGTTGTGCGTCACGATCATCGGTGCGATGTCCATAGGAGCCTCCTAGGCCGTGGGACGGCCATCCACTGGGACTAACGGTCCAGAAGAGCGGACGTGACGCCATCGTGACAACAATTCTAAGAAAAACTCCGATTCAGGACGTTCTTCGCAAAGATTGGCCGGTGGCGCACATATCTACCAGCGGAGAATGGCCTCGCAATAGCCTCGGGTCACTCCCGGCCGGTCAGGAGCTGACGCCGTTCGCCCCGCGCTCGAGCCGTGCGCTAGCCTGTGCCGTCCACAGGCGCGGCGGCCGTTTGTCGATGGTTCGCGCTTCGAGGGGCGATTGGCGCAGTGGTAGCGCGCTTCGTTCACACCGAAGAGGTCACTGGTTCGAACCCAGTATCGCCCACCACATAACCGCAGGTCAGGGGCCCTTTCGAGGGCCTCTTTCCGCTTCGGGGAAGATGCGGGGAACAAGGAGCGGCCAGTTCTGGCCGCCCCTGTCCCTTTTCGCACGCTCCCTCTGGAAGGCAAAGCTGCGAGGCGGTCCTTGGATCGAATGCGCGCCGCCATCTGCTCAGCACCCCGCAGTGGCACCATCAGTAGTTCTCCCTCACGTACGCGTAAGTCTGGTCGAAGAGGTCTCCCGTGATGGGCAGGCCGAAGTCCTTCAGAGCTGACCTAAGCTCCCGGCGCACCTTTTTGTCTCCGGAGTCGCTGGTCTTCCAACCGGTGTACGCGGTCTCGACGACAATTGTGTCGATTCGAAAAACGATGTCGGGGACGATCTTGTGCAGGCCAGTGGGGGTGTTCTCCGTGACGATCTGGGTGAGGGCTCCGGTCTTCGGGTCGAGCAGCGGTTCGATGTCCTCCAAGCGACCTTCCTCGGCCGCGCGGTCGGCGGCGACGACGTCCCGCGCGATCTTGAGAGCCTGCTCCAGGAAGGCGAGCGAGTCCTCGACGTTTGTGATGGCCTTCTCACGCAGCTTCTCGATGCGCTCGGCCAGGCTCTTGTAGACCGGGGTCTCTGTGTCTTCGAGCCTGCGCCGCAATCGTGCTTCGATGCTGTCGACGACCTCGGCGAACACGTCGCCGGGCTGCTTGTCGTCCGGGGTGGGGGTAGGGACCTCCAACTGCTCCGCGATCATCTTTACAAGCTGGATGCCCGGCTGGTGATGAAGTTCGTCACGGGCGATTGACGAGCCGTGCGGCGCCGATGGCTCAGGCCGTCGATCGAATGTAGGCGGCATCGTCATCTCGTTGTCACAGCGGAATTGGGGTGAGACGTGCCTGGCTCCAAGTCGTCGGTCGCGGGTATCGCCTCGAGGATGGTCTGGCTGGGAGTCGGCACTGCTCGCCGGAGTTGCCAGCCGCTGGAGGCGAGCAGATCGGAGTACTCGTCCTGGGTGCGCTCCCGGCCGCCCACCAACGCGAGCATGTAGACATCAATGTCACTCGCTTCGAACTCGCCGGCGTCGTCGGGAACAACGAACTCGATCAGCAGCATGGTGGACCGTGGTGTCGCCGCGGCGCGGACCGCACGCAGGATGGTCAGGGCCTCGCGATCGGACCAGTCATGGATGACGTTCGAGAGCAGGTAACAGTCCGCCTGCGGAAGGGGATCGCTGAGGAAGCTCCCGGACAGCGTCGTGACGCGGTCGTCTTGCTCGGCACCGGCCAACACCTGGCCCCGGTCGAACAGAATCCCTCGAGCGTTGGGAGCCCGTTCGAGAACGGCGCGCAGCAGGTGCCCGCGTCCGCCGCCGATGTCGGCGATCACCTCGAAAGGCGTGAAATCGTAGGCAGGCACGATGCGGGCTATCCGTCGGACCGTCATCGCGGTCATTCCTTGGTCATAGACAGCGGACTCGTCCGGATGCGCGTCGAGGTAGGCGAAGAAGCCGCCGGAATCGTGGAAGCTCGCTCCCGGCCGGCCG
>JACCVA010000350.1 GCA_013698435.1 Nocardioidaceae bacterium
ACACCTGACTGTTACGCACCGTGATGCTCAGATGGCGACCCGGAATCTTATCGCCGCCGGAATCATTCCGGATTTCCGGCGACCCGACGGAATCCGGCTGGGTTTGGCCCCTCTGACAACGAGATTCGTTGACGTGTACGCCGCAATGGTGCAGATGGCCCACGTCGGAGCGGTAAAGACACGGTTTCGGTCTCGGCGTGACAGCTGCCACCCTTGACGTCACCTGCCTGTTGCGGAAGATTCCGCCGTTGGCTCTCGCAGTTCCTTGTCACCCTGTGGTGAGCCCGGTCTCGGCGGACGCACCCGCCGGACATGCCCACCTCTGGAGGTATGCCCGTGAAACGTATCGCCACCCTCGGCGCGGTCACAGCGGTCACAGCGGTCACCGCCGAGAAGCAGCCACGCCAACGGTGGGCTCGGTCAACGTCGCCAGCTACATCGGCAAGACGGTCACGGTCAAGTTCCCGGGCATGAAGACCGCCTCCCTTGCCACGAACTTCCGCATCGACGACACCTCGCTGACCGCTTCGTGGCGCAGCGAGGGACGCAAGCACCCACGAGAGAAAGGGCGCCATCCGTTAGGGGTGGCGCCCTTTCGCTCGGGGGTGCCGCCGCGTCGTACCCTCGGTAGATGAGCGCTCAGCTTGGTCCTGAGGCCGCCCCGTCCGCTGACCCCGAGCACGACCCCATAGCGACCTACGCCCTCGACCCGGCGCGCGTACGCCGACTCACGGAACAGATCGTGTCCACCACCGGCGAGCACTCCACCTCGACAGCGCCGTTCACGGGTCAGCCGGTGGCGTCGCTGCCGGTGTCGAGCCCCTACGACGTCGCCACAGCGGTACGCCGGGCCCGAGTCGCCCAGGCGTCGTGGGCGCGGGTGCCGCTCGATCTTCGCGCGCAGGTGCTGCTGCGGCTGCACGACGTCGTCCTCGAGCGCCAGGACGAGCTGCTCGACATGATCCAGTGGGAGGCGGGCAAGGCGCGCAAGCACGCCTTCGAGGAGGTCGCGCACGTGGCGCTCACGGCCCGCTACTACGGGCTCACCTCAAGCCGACACCTGGCATCTCGACGCGGGCTCGGCCTCTATCCGGCGCTCACCCGGGTCGACGTCAACCGCATCCCGAAGGGCGTCGTCGGCATCATCTCGCCCTGGAACTACCCCCTCACGATGGCACTGTCCGACGGGCTGCCCGCCCTGCTCGCCGGCAACGCGGTCGTGCACAAGCCGGACTCGCAGACTCCCGTGACGGCGCTGCTGGGCATCGAGCTGCTCAGCGCGGCGGGGCTGCCGGCCGACCTCTGGCAGCCGGTGTACGGCGACGGGTCGGTCGTCGGCTCGGCGATCATCGACAACGTCGACTACATCTGCTTCACCGGCTCGACGAAGACCGGACGCGGTGTGGGTGTCCAAGCCGCCGAGCGGCTCATCGGCGCCTCGCTGGAGCTCGGTGGCAAGAACCCGATGCTGGTGCTGCACGACGCCGACCTCGACCGCGCCGCCGAAGGGGCGGTCAGGGCATGTTTCTCGTCAGCCGGTCAGCTGTGTGTGTCGATGGAGCGGCTCTACGTCGCCGATCAGGTGTACGAGCCGTTCATGCGTCGATTCACCGCGCGCGTCCAGGCGCAACGGCTGTCGACGGCCTTCGACTACTCCGGTGACATGGGCTCCCTGATCTCGGCGGCGCAGCTCGAGACCGTCGAGACGCACGTCGAGGATGCGCGCGCGAAGGGCGCCACCGTCGTCACCGGTGGCCGTGCACGGCCCGACGTCGGACCGTTGTTCTACGAGCCGACGGTGCTCACCGGCGTACGCCCGGGCATGACGTGCTTCGCCGACGAGACGTTCGGGCCGGTCGTCTCGGTGTACCGGTTCGCGGACGAACGCAACGCCGTCGCGCGGGCCAACGACGGTGGCTACGGACTCAACGCGAGCATCTACACCCGTGACGGCAGGCGCGGTCGTGCGCTGGCGCGTCAGCTCCGTTGCGGCACGGTCAACGTCAACGAGGGTTACGCCGCCACGTTCGCCTCTGTCGACTCGCCGATGGGAGGCATGCGGCAGTCCGGCCTCGGCCGGCGTCAGGGCGCCGAAGGGATTCACCGCTACACCGACGCTCAGTCGGTCGCGACCCAGCGGGTGCTGCCGATGCGGCCGGTGCTCGGCATGTCGGAGGAGCGCTACGCGAGGACGCTGACGGCGACGCTGCGGTTGTTGAAGAAGCTACGGCGCCCATGACCTACGACTACGACGTGCTTGTCGTCGGGTCCGGCTTCGGCGGCTCGGTGGCGGCCTTGCGGCTGACCGAGAAGGGTTACCGGGTGGGAGTTCTGGAGGCAGGGGCACGGTTCGATGAGTCGTCCTTCCCGAAGAACTCCTGGGACCTGCAGCGCTTCTTGTTCGCACCCGAGATCGGCTGTTACGGCATCCAGCGAATCAACATGCTGAGCAACTGTCTGATCCTGTCCGGCGCCGGCGTCGG
>JACCVA010000351.1 GCA_013698435.1 Nocardioidaceae bacterium
GGTCGGACTCGACGCGACCGATCGCAGCGATGAGCTCCCAGGAGATGTTGCAGCTGGGGTCAGCCTTGGCGATCACCCGTGCGGCGCGGTTGTAGGCGGTCAGAGCCGCGGTGGGGATGCCGTTGACAGAGATCGAGGACGGGTCGGCGTCGCCGCCATGAGTCGGGTCGTCGGCCGTCGACGTCGTGCGGACGGGGGACGGCGGCAGCGTGTAACTGGCGGGCTGGTCGAAGGAGGTCGTGGGAACTGCGGGGATATGCGTGTCGTTGACCGGGGCGTCCGCGGTTGCGGTGGTGGGCGACCCCAGGCTTGCCGACCAGGCGCCGGCGAGCAGGGCCAGCGGCACCAAGGTGGCGGCCTTGTGCCACCCGGTGATGCCCTTGGAGTCCTTCGTGGGCCCGTCCCCAGAAGGGTGGGCCGTCGTAGGCCGTCGCGCCATCAGTCTCTTTCCACTGTCCCTTCAACTGACGACGCGCACGCCTCGCCAGGCTCCTACCAACTGGTAACGATGAAGGGCTTCACAGGTTACGGGCTGCCGCCCGTCGCTGTAGGGCAAAGGGGCTGATGACCTCGGCGGGCGGCGTCAGGGGGCGGCGGCTGACCAGCCGTGGCGGTCGGCGACAATGGCAGCCGTGACTTCGCTCGACGCCAGCCCGGCGCAGAACACCTCCGCATCGACCGACCTGTTCGCCCGAGCGCTCAAGGTCACGCCCGGCGGTGTCAACAGCCCCGTCCGTGCCTTCCGCGCGGTCGGCGGGACCCCCCGCTTCATGGCCCGGGCAGCCGGCCCCTACCTCTACGACGTCGACGGTAACGAGTACGTCGACCTCGTCTGCTCATGGGGGCCGATGATCCTCGGCCACGCACACCCCGCGGTGGTCGAGGCGGTGCAGCGGGCGGTCACGGCCGGCACGTCGTACGGGACCCCCTGCGTGCCCGAGGTCGAGCTCGGCGTCGAGATCGTCGACCGCACCCCGGTCGACCAGGTCCGGCTGGTGTCGTCGGGGACCGAGGCCACCATGTCGGCCATCCGGCTGGCGCGCGGCTTCACTGGCCGCGAGCTGGTGGTGAAGTTCGCCGGCTGCTACCACGGCCACGTCGACTCGCTGCTCGCTTCAGCCGGCTCCGGGGTCGCGACGTTCGCGCTCCCGGGCACACCGGGCGTACCGATCGGGTCGACCGCCGACACGATCGTGCTGCCCTACAACGACGAGGCCGCGGTGCGGGAGACGTTCACGTCACACGGCGACCGGATCGCCTGCGTCATCACCGAGGCCGCGGCGGGCAACATGGGTGCCGTCGCCCCGGTCGAAGGCTTCAACGCGGCGCTGAGCTCGCTGTGCCGCGAACACGGCGCGTTGTTCGTCAGCGACGAGGTGATGACCGGCTTCCGGGTCGGCCGCCGCGGCTACTGGGGTCTCGACGGGGCCGTCGAGGGCTGGGTCCCCGACCTGATGACATTCGGGAAGGTGATGGGTGGCGGTTTCCCGGCGGCCGCCTTCGGGGGACGCCGTGACGTGATGGCGTACCTCGCACCCGAGGGCCCGGTCTACCAGGCCGGCACGTTGTCGGGGAACCCGATCGCGGCCACCGCCGGGCTCACCACGCTGCGGCTGGCGACCGACGAGGTGTACGCCAGGCTGGACCAGGTGGCCGCCACGGTGATGGGACTGGTCCACGAGGCGCTCTCGGCTGCCGGCGTACCCCACGTCGTCCAGGCGGCCGGAAACCTTTTCAGCGCCTTCTTCGTCGATCCTGGAGAGGTGCCGGTCGTGCGCAGCTTCGCCGACGCAAACCGGCAGCAGCTGCACCAGTTCAGGGCGTTCTTCCACGCGATGCTCGAGGCGGGTGTCTACCTGCCGCCGAGCGCGTTCGAGGCATGGTTCGTCAGCGCGAGTCACGACGACAGGGCGGTCGACGTCATCGCGTCGGCACTTCCGAAGGCCGCTGCCGCAGCGGCCGCCGCTCGACCGGAAGGAACCGGATGACCGACCAGCCGACCACCGCAGGCACGGGCACCACCACCGTCGTGCACCTGCTCCGTCATGGCGAGGTCTACAACCCGGCCGGTGTCCTCTACGGGCGCCTGCCCGACTACCACCTCAGCGACCTCGGGAGACAGATGGCCGAGCGCGTCGCCAGCACGCTCGCGGGCCGCGACCTCACCTACGTGGTCGCATCGCCGCTCGAGCGGGCTCAGGAGACCGCGCAGCCCACCGCGGCCGCGTTCGGGCTCGACATCGTCACCGATGACCGGGTCATCGAGGCGGGCAACGTGTTCGAGGGTCAGGCGTTCGGCGTCGGCGACGGCGCACTGCGCCGGCCGAGCTCTTGGCGGCACCTCTACAACCCGCTGCGGCCGTCGTGGGGAGAGCCCTACAAGGACATCGTGGTGCGGATGCTCGCCGCCATGCACGACGCCCGAGAGGCCGCCACCGGGCATGAGGCGCTGATCGTGTCGCACCAGCTGCCGGTATGGATCGTGCGGTCCTTCATCGAAGGTCGCCGGCTCGCTCACGACCCGCGCAAGCGCATCTGCAGCCTGGCCAGCCTGACCACCTTCACCTACGACGGCGAAAAGGTGACGTCGTTCGCGTACTCCGAGCCGGCCGCCGACCTGGTGCCGGTCCGCGCCGACAAGAAGTTCACGGCGGGAGCCTGAGGCGTGCCTTCTCGTCGCACGCGTCGGATCCATGTGGCGGCTGTGCTCGCGGCCGTCACGGCGCTCGTGAGCGGGTGCTCGACGACCGCTGACTCCAGCACGGGCACCAAGGGCTACATCTCGGGCAACGGCGCCGTCAGTGTGCTGTCACCGAACGACCGCCCCGATGCCCCTTCCGTGAAGGGCACGCTGCTGGGCGGCGGGACGCTCGACGTCTCGACGTACGCAGATCAGGTGGTGGTCCTCAACGCGTGGGGATCTTGGTGCCCGCCGTGCATCGGTGAGGCAGACGACCTGGTGGCTGCCTCGAAGGCGCTTCCGGAGGCGGCCTTCGTGGGTCTGAACACGCGCGACAAGTCGGCAGAAGCCGAGGCCTTCGTCCGACGCTACGACGTGCCCTACCCCAGCCTGGTCGATCAGGACAGTGAGCTGTTGCTGCTCTTCCACGACATGGTCAACCTCTCCTCCGTGCCCCTCACCATCGTCATCGACGCCGACGGCAAAGTGGCAGCGGTCATCAACGGTGCCACCACCAAGACGACGCTGGTCGACCTGGTGGAGCAGATCCAGGCCGAGAGCTGACCTGTCGTGTTCGCAGGTGTCAGCGCCGGGCCCGCCGCATCGATCGGCTCGTGGTTCGCCGAGACGGCGCTCGACGGGCCGATGCTGCTTGCGCTGCCGGTCGCCTTGGTAGCGGGCACGGTGTCGTTCTTCTCCCCATGCGTGCTCCCGCTGCTGCCCGGCTACCTGTCCTACGTGACGGGACTGTCGGGCGCCGACATCGTCGCGCACGGCAGCAGCGGCGTCCGCGGCCGAATGGTGACCGGCACCTTGTTGTTCATCCTCGGCTTCTCGTTCGTGTTCGTCGCCGTCGGCGGCGCGTTCGGGCAGGTGGGCTACTGGCTGGTCGACCAGCAGGCTCTGCTGATGCGTGTGCTTGGTGTTGTCACGATCGTGCTCGGGCTGGTGTTCGCGGGCGTCGTCCCGTGGCTGCAACGCGACGTCCGTGTGCACACCGTGCCCGCGGTCGGTCTGGGTGCCGCACCATTGCTCGGCGTACTCTTCGGGCTCGGCTGGACACCCTGCATCGGTCCCACGCTCGGCGCCGTGCTGTCGTTGTCGGGGCTCGGCGGCAGCCCCGCTCGCGGTGCCTTCCTCGCGTTCGTCTACTGCATCGGGCTGGGGGTCCCCTTCCTCGTCGCCGCGGTCTCCTACCGCAAGATGATGGGTGCGGTGGGGTGGGTGCGCCGCCATCAGGTCGCTGTCATGAGGTTCGGCGGCGGGATGCTTGTCGGGGTCGGCCTGCTGCTCGTCACCGGGGTCTGGAACTCGCTGATCATCGACATGAGGAGCTGGGTGGGCGGCTTTGAGACGTTCATCTGACACCCGGGAGATCGACCGGGAGCAGCCCGGCGACCCAGCGGACGGCCTTGACCGTCCGGAGGGGCACGTCGACGCCCGGCCCGCAGTGGCCGGTTCCTCTAGGCGGGGAGGCGCGGCGCCGGCGCTTCGACCTCGGGAGTTCGCGCGCTGGATCTGGCGGCAGCTGACGTCGATGCGCACCGCGCTGATCTTGTTGTTCCTGCTGGCCGTGGCCTCGATCCCCGGCTCGCTCATCCCGCAGGAGCGAGTGGACCCGTCGGCGGTCTTCCTCTGGAAGCAGGAGCACCCGAAGCTGACGCCTGCCTTCGAGCGGCTCGGCATGTTCAGCGTCTTCAGCTCGGTGTGGTTCAGCGCCATCTACCTGTTGCTGATGCTGTCCCTGCTCGGCTGCATCATCCCGCGGCTGCGCGTCTACGCTCGTGCGGTCCGCCAGCGGCCGCCGAAGGCGCCGCGCCAGCTGTCGCGGCTGGCGGCGTACGACACCTGGCCCACCGACGAGCCGCCGGAGGTGGTCGCCGACCGGGCTCGTGAGCTGCTGAGCAGCCAGCGCCGTCGCATCGAGACCTTCGGCCCGCCGACAACACCGGCGGACGGGGCCGGGTCGGCGGAGATCGTCGTCAGCGCCGAGAAGGGCTACCTGCGAGAGGCGGGCAACCTGCTCTTTCACGTGGCAGTCGTCGTCGTGCTGGTCGGGGTGGCCGTCACCGGACTCTTCGGGTTCAAGGGCAGTGCGGCGGTGATCACCGGGCAGGGCTTCTCCAACACTCTCGTGCAGTACGACGACTTCACCCCCGGCACGCGCTTCGACGAGTCCGAGCTCGCTCCGTTCTCGTTCACCGTCGAGGACTTCGACGTCCGGTGGGAGCGAGACGGTGCCGGCCGGGGCACGCCGCTGACCTTCAGCGCCGACCTGGCCGTCAGCGACGAGCCGGGCGCGACGCCGTACGACTACGACCTGCGGGTGAACCACCCGCTGGAGGTCGGCGGTGCTTCGGTGTATCTCGTCGGCCACGGGTACGCGCCGCGCGTCACGGTCCGCGACGGGGCCGGCAACGTCGCCTCCTCCGGTTCGACAGTCTTCTTGCCCCAGGACGGCTCGTTCGTCTCGTTCGGGGTGATCAAGGCGCCGTACGCCTCCCCGACGCAGCTCGGCTTCGAGGGCTACTTCTTCCCGACCGCCGCGCTGTGCGACGGCCAGCCCTGCTCGACGTTCCCCGACGCCGACAACCCGGTGCTGTCCCTGATCGCCTACCGGGGCGACCTCGGGCTCGACCAGGGCCGGCCGCAGTCGGTCTACGTGCTCGACAAGTCACGCATGCAACGGTTCGAGACGCCCGGCGGCAACCCTCGTGCGCTGCTGCTGTCGCCGGGCGAGACGATCCAGCTCGGCGACGGGGCCGGCTCGATCACGTTCGACGGCTACGACCGTTGGGTCCAGCTGCAGATCAACCGGGCGCCGGGCAAGGTGGTTCCGCTGGTCGGCGTGCTTGCCGCGATCGTCGGGCTGCTGGGGTCGTTGTTCGTGCGACCTCGGCGTACCTGGGTGCGGATCCGCCGCGCCGACGGGCGTACCGTGGTCGAGGTTGCCGCGCTCGACCGGGTGTCGGGGGGTGACCCCGCAGTTCACGTCGCCGAGGTCGGCGCGGCGTTGCGACCTGCGGCGCCGCCTGCCCCACGCCAGCACACACCGCCGGAGGAGTCACCGTGACCGAGACGCTCGCTGGGCTGAGTAACAACGCCGTGTACGCCGCGACGGTCGTCTACGCCCTGGCCATGCTCGCCCATGTGGCGGAGTGGGCGATGGCGCGCGCTCTGCCCGCGGATGTGGCGACGGCCGGCAGCCGGTCAGCGCTGGTCTCCGCCGGTCGCACCACGGCATCTCTCGACGCCGACTCCAGTGCTGCCGACTCCAGTGCCGCCGACTCCAGTGCCCGGCCCGGTGGCGTGGGCACGGCGGCGGCAGGACAAGGCGCTTCCCCCGCCGAGGTGGAGCGCAGCGACAAGTTCGGCCGGATCGGCCTGTCGCTCACCGTGCTGGGTCTGCTGCTGCATGCCGTCGGAGTGGTCACCCGCGGCGTGGCCGCGGGGCGGGTGCCGTGGGGCAGCATGTACGAGTTCTCGATCACCAGCACCCTCGCCGTGGCACTGGCGTACGTCTTCTTGGTCCGCCGCTACAAGATCCGCTGGCTCGGGCTGCTCGTCACCGGCTTCTTGGTGATCGTGCTCGGGCTCGCGGTGATCGTGCTCTACCGCCCGGTGGCCCCACTCGTGCCGGCCCTGCACTCGTACTGGCTGGCCATCCATGTCTCAGCCGCGGCGATCGCCGGCGGCGCGCTGACAGTCGGCGCGCTGGCGTCCGCGCTCTACCTCGTCCGCAGCTCGATGGAGGCCAAGGCGCTGGCCCAGCCCGAGAAGCCGCGCACCGGTTTCCTGTGGCGGGCACCGGCGGCGGTCGACATCGACCGGCTCTCCTACCGGGTCCACGCGTTCGCCTTCCCCCTGTGGACGTTCGCCGTGCTGGCGGGCGCCATCTGGGCGGAGTACGCCTGGGGCCGCTACTGGGGCTGGGACCCCAAGGAGGTCTGGGCCTTCATTACCTGGGTCGTGTACGCCGCCTACCTCCATGCCCGGGCGACCGCCGGCTGGCAGGGGCGCGCGGCGGCGTACGTCGCCCTGTTCGGCTATGCGACGTTCATCTTCAACTTCGTCGGGATCAACCTGTTCGGGTCCGGCCTGCACGCCTACTCCGGCATGTAGCCCGCTGCACCTCTCAGAACCTTGCCCACGAGGCGTTTGCCATGTTCACAAACCAGCTGGCTTGTGTCGTGTGTCAGGACATCGCTGACAGGTATGTGTCGGGACATCGGTGACACCGGATGCTGGTGGTCGGATGATCGGCCATGGCAGATGCGGTGGTTTCGATGGATGTCCGGTTG
>JACCVA010000352.1 GCA_013698435.1 Nocardioidaceae bacterium
GGTGCTTTCGACGGGGTCGGCTCAGGTGGGGATGTTCGATGCGGCGGTGCTCTTGCGGCCGTTGCCGGCGGGGTCGTTCTTCGAGCTTCTAGCGGTGCACGGTGATCGGATCGTGCGCGATGAGGACTTCGCTGAGTGCTACTCCCGGGCGCGGGGGCGGCCGTCGATTCGGCCGTCGATGCTGGCCAAGGTGATGCTGATGCAGCATCGGACCGGGGTCTCGGATGAGGCGGCGATGGAGGCGGTGGCGTGGGATCTGCGTTGGAAGATCGCGCTGGGGCTGGCGGTCGATCACCGGGGCTGGCATCCGACGTCGTTGACGAAGTTCCGGGCCCGGTTGCTGCTGCACGGCAAGGAGCGTCTGGCGCTTGAGAGCACGCTCAGGTTGGCTGGGGAGCTGGGGATGCTGGACGGCAAGGTCGAGCAGATCATCGATTCCACGCCGATGCTCGGCGCGGCGGCCACCCAGGACACCGTCCGGCTAGTTCGTCATGGCGTTCGCAAGCTGCGAGATGCCGTCGCCGGTGCTGATGAGGACGCCGCGAGTCGGCTGGATGACGGGTTGGAGTTCGACTACGAGCACCCGGGCGAGAAGCCTGACTGCCGGTGGCGTGTCAAGAGCGAGCGCGAGCGGATGCTGAGCCGGGTGGCTGAGGATGCCGAGCGCGCGCTGCAGGCCGTCGAGCAGGCCGATGGGCTGCTTGAGGACGCGACGGTCCTCGCGGCGCACCAGTTGCTGCGGGAGCTGATCGGCCAGGACTTCGATGTCGATGAGGACGGGGTCCCGCGGCTGCACCGCGGGACGCGGCCAGATCGGATCGTCTCGGCGGTCGACCCGGAGATGCGCCACGGGCGCAAGAGTTCGCAGTCGCGGTTTGATGGCTACAAGCTCTCGGCGACTGCGACGAACACGAGCACGCCGTTGATCACCGGCGTGGATGTCGCCCCGGCCAGCCGCACCGACGGGGCGCTGGCCAAGGAGCTCATCGACGCCCAGCCGCCCGGGCTTCGGCCCGAGCGGCTTCTCGGGGATACCGCCTACGGCAACGGGCCGGTCCGCGCCGAGTTGGCCGAGCGCGGCATCGAGGTGCTCGCGCCGGTCCCGGAAGGCAAGATCGTCGAAGGCCGCTTGGGCAAGCACGACTTCCAGATCGACGTCAGCGCCGGGCAGGTCACGTGTTCTGGCGGCCAGAGGGTGGCGATCAGCACCTCTGCCAGCGGCGCGCGCACCGCGGGCTTCTCGCGTCAGATCTGCGGCGGCTGCCCGCTGAAGGAGCAGTGCTGTCCCGGGCGCGCCCGACGCCAGATCAGCCTCGGCGAGCACGAAGCCCTAATGCTCGCCGCCCGACAAGCGCTGGCCGACCCGGCCACCAATGAGCACCTCCGTCGCACCCGACCCAGAATTGAACGGCTCCTCGGAGTGATCGCGCACCGCTACGGCGCCCGCAAGAGCAGGTACATCGGGACCGCCAAAGCCCGACTACAAGCCGCATGGACCGCCGCCCTGGCCAACCTCAACCCGATCGCCCACCAGCTCGCCGCTCAGACCGCCTAAACGGCCCCACCAGGCCCCGGCCGACGCTCCACCGCGCCGACCTACCACCCCGAAGCGCGGCTCGCAGCCCGCTCACCAACCTCCCAAAGAACCGACTTCTTCAGGGGTCTTCTAGCTCCTCTTCGCCACGAACCCCCGCAGCGACACCATCACGGTGTTCAAGGTGCGCCAGCACAGGCTGCGGCGCGTGGAGATCGCGTCCTCGGGCGGGGTCAAGCCGGTCAGCGTGACCGTCAACCGGGGTGTGCTCTACGTCCTCAACAGTGGAGAGCCCACGGAACGACCTGTTCGACTCCGAGGACAGGGGAGATCCCGAACTGCACAACGGGCACGCCGTCGATCACCGGCTTCACGGTCAGCGAAGGCGGTCAGCTCGAGCCCATTCCCGGCTCGACGCGCCGGCTAAGCGGGCTGGGCAGCTCGGGCTGCGCCCAGGTCTCCTTCAACCCCTCCGGTGAGGTGGTGGTGGTCAGCGAGCGCTTCGCGAAGGACGAGGACGCACCGGGT
>JACCVA010000131.1 GCA_013698435.1 Nocardioidaceae bacterium
CCCAGCTTCAGGAAGGCGCCGTAGGCGTACGCCCAGGGGGCACGCGACCGGCGCGCCATCACGACGAAGCCGGCGACCGCGAGCAGCAGCGCGAGCAGGACCGGGTTGACGGTACGGCTGGCCGCGGCCGCGAGCCCGAGCGACCACAGCCACCACGCGCCGGGGTGCAGTGACCGCGCGTAGGTGGAGGAGTCGACCGGACGCATCAGGGCTGGCCTCGGCTCAGCTCTTGCGTCGTCGTAGCGCCACTGCGCCGGCGGCGAGCACGACGACCGCGGCGACGGCGACGATCAGCGTCGTCGTGCTGCCGGACCCGTCCTCGGCGGTGTCGGCCTCGGTCGTGGCGCTGGAGCCGTCGCTCGCCGGCGACGCGGACGCGCCATCAGGCGGGGTGGTCTCGGCGCCGGGAAGCGCCAGCGTGACCTGCTCGTCGGCCGGGGGCTCCTGGACGTCGGCGAGCACGTCGCCGCAGCCCTTCGAGGGGTAGTCGTCGATGCCGCAGATGAGTCCACCGTTGCCCGTGCGCACGGCCGCGACGGTCTGCAGGGCCTGCTGGACCGTGAACTTGTCGTCGGCGACGGCGCACACCCCGCGGGGGGCGGGCACCTGGTCACCCTCCTCGGCGTCCGCCTTGCTGCCGTAGTCGAGCACGAACGCGACCCGCTTCTCGCTGTCGCCGCGTTGCTCGCTCCCGCAGATGGCGTCGAAATCGCCGTCGGCGCGCGGAAGTCGCGGCTCCTTGACGACGAGCGCCCATCGGAACCCGTAGACGTCACCGTCCGCAGGCAGCTGCTTAGTGTCGTTGGCCCCGACCTGCATGTAGTCCCAGGCGTCGGTCTTGTCGTTCCAGGTGAAGTAGCCCCAGTAGGTGTAGCCCTTGGCAAGCGCTGGCTCCGATGGCCGCGTTTCGGGTGCGGTGACGACGGCGTACGCCGCCGCGTTCGGGCAGGCCAGCAGGAACACGGCCCCGAGAGCGGCCGTGACGATCTTGCGCAGGGGGACCATGCGAGGAGCCTTTCGCTGACGGTCCGCAGACGTCTCCGGACTCCTCAGCCCTCCACTTCGCAGGACTTCGCTGTCCGGCTCCGTTCCGCACACCTCGACGGTTGTTGTGGAGCCGCAACCCGGACAGGTTTTCCGACTGGCGAGGGCGACGTTGGGTGTCGCGGCACGCTTCACGGTTGCGGGTCAGCGCCGGAGTCTCACCGGCTTGCCCTGCGTCGGGTCGAGCTGGGTGCCACGGTGTCACGGCGGGAGAGGCCGCGTCAAAGGCGGCGCGGCCGCCGGACCGTCCCAAGCCGGTGGGTGCTCGCACGAGACCAGGTCAGGACGCGTCGAGTCGGGCCGGCGGGCTAGTGGTGATCGACGGGAGTTCGTCGAGGGTAGCCGCGGGGACCCCGAGGAACTTAGGGAGATCACCACTAGGCTCGGCGTACGCCTGGAACCGACCGAGAGGAGGCGGCGAGATGTCCCCTCGTGACTCGCAAGAGCCGATGCCGATCCTCCCCAACGTCCACCGCTACATGACGACGCCCTTCAAGGAGCCCCCGATGGACTGGACCTGGCGGATCGAGACCAGCGAGGGTGCTCGCGTCGCGCTGGAGTCGGGGGTTCCCGAGTTCACGTCGCAGAGCGACGCCGAGTCCTGGCTGGGCGAGGTGTGGCGCGAGCTCGCCGACGCCGGCGCGGGCCAGGTCACGCTGCTGGAGCACGACAGGGTCGTCTACGGCCCGATGTCGCTGTCGGCGGAGTGACCCGCACCCGATCTGATTCGTCCGATCGAGCGCAGACACTTCTCGCCCGAGCGAGCCGGACGAATCGGGAAGGGACGGTCAGGTCGGGCGCTTTTTCGGCGACGTCGTCAGGGCGGGGTCGCGCTGCACTACCGGGTCGAGTGCGTCGTCGATCGCCTTGAGCACCTCGTCGTCGAGCTTTCGCCCGGACGCCACGACGTTCTCGCTGACCTGCTCGGGCCGAGACGCCCCGATGATTGCCGACGAGATCGCCGAGTTGGCCAGCACCCAGGCGATGGCAAGCTGGGCCATCGACAGGCCGACGTCCGAGGCGATCGGAGCCAGCTTCTGCACCCGGGTGAGGACGTCGTCGCTCAACCGGTCGCGCATCGACGAGCCCGCCTCCTTGTCGGCGGCGCGCGAGCCCGCCGGTGGCTGGTCACCGGGACGGTACTTGCCGGTGAGGACTCCTTGCGCGATCGGTGACCACACGACCTGACCGATGCCGAGCTCGACACTGGTCGGGATGACCTCGGCCTCGATGACGCGCCAGAGCATGTTGTACTGCGGCTGGTTCGACACGAACGGGATCCGCAGCTCGCGTGCCAGCGCATGACCCGCGCGGATCTGCTCGGCCGTCCACTCCGACACTCCGATGTAGAGGACCTTGCCGGCGTGGACGACGTCGGCGAACGCCTCCAGGGTCTCCTCGAGCGGCGTCAGGTGGTCGTAGCGGTGCGCCTGCAAGACGTCGAGGTAGTCGGTCTTCAGGCGGCCAAGGCTGCCGTTCACCGACTCGTGGATGTGCTTGCGCGACAGGCCCGAGTCGTTGGGGCCGCCCGGACCCGTCGGCCAGTAGACCTTCGTGAGGATCTCGACCGACTCGCGGCGCACGCCTTCGAGCGCCCGCCCGAGCACCGACTCGGCCACGGTGTTGGCGTAGGCGTCCGCGGTGTCGAAGGTGGTGATGCCGTCGTTGAGCGCCTGCCGTACGCAGGCGCGAGCCTGTTCCTCCTCGATCTGCGAACCGTGCGTCAGCCAGTTGCCGTAGCTGATCTCGCTGACCTTGAGACCGGATGAACCGAGATGTCTGAACTCCATGTCTCGACACTACGGGTGCACCCAACTGTGCGCCGGGTGGTGCGCCGGGCGGGGCGCCGGGTCAGATCTTGTCTCCGGCTTTGACCCGTGGCTTGGGGAGGCGCAGACGGCGCATCTGCCAGGAGCGCAGCAGCGTGTACACGGTGTTGCCCTTGACCGCGTCGTCGCCAAACTTCTCCCGCAGGGCGGTCTTGCTGCCCCGCACGATCCGGACCGCGTCAAAGATCATCAGCAGCACGATGGCGAGGAATGCCATCGAGCTGAACCGCTGAGCCCACTCCTGCTTGATGTACACCGAAATGAAGATCAGGAAGAAGAGCGGCAGCATGAACTCGCCGATGGTGCGGCGAGTGTCGACGTAGTCGCGGAGGAACCGGCGCTCGGGTCCTTGGTCGCGAGCCGGCAGGTAGCTGTCGTCGCCCCTACCCTCCAGGGCGGCACGCTGGGCGAGCTTCGACTCCCGCATCTTCTCGCGACGCTGCACGCCGGCCTCCTTGCGCGTGCGCGGCGGGGCCAGCCGCTTCTTGCGGGCGGCCTCGGCTTCCCTGCGGCTCGGTGTCGGCCGCCCTTTGCCCCCGGGGCGGGCCGCGACGTCGTCGGTTGTCGGCGGAACCGTTTCTGCCTTGCGTCGACCAAACACGAGGGCTGCGCTCACTCCTGAGACCGGTGCCGGGACCGCTTCGGGTGCCGGCTCTGGGCGCAGCCTACCTGGCCGGAGCCATGGCGTAGCCAGTCAGGGAGACGGCCCCGTAGGGTTGGACGCGTACGGCGAATCGACCGTGCGAGGTCGCAGCAACCAGAAGGGGTAGCCGACTCGATGAGCAGCGTCATGAAGCGAATCGCCTTGATCTTCCGTTCCAAGGCCAACACGGCACTCGACGCCGCAGAGGACCCACGCGAGACGTTGGACTACAGCTACACCAAGCAGCAGGAGCTACTGCGCAAGGTGCGTCGGGGGCTCGCCGACGTCGCGACCAGCCGCAAGCGGCTGGAACTGCAGATGCAGCAGCTCGACCAGCAGTCCGCCAAGCTCCAGCAGCAGGCGCAGCAGGCACTTTCCTCCGGGCGCGAGGACCTCGCCCGAGAGGCGTTGACGCGCCGGTCCGCGCTGCAGCAGCAGGGCGCCGACCTCGCCACACAGCACGCCAACCTACAGGCGGAGGAGGAGCGGCTGACGACGGCGTCGCAGCGGCTCCAGGCCAAGGTCGAGGCCTTCCGCACGAAGAAGGAGACCCTCAAGGCCACCTATACCGCGGCCGAGGCACAGACCAAGATCAACGAGGCCTTCTCCGGGGTGTCGGAGGAGATGGGCGACGTCGGCATGGCCGTCGAGCGGGCCGAGGACAAGACCGCCCAGATGCAGGCGCGGGCCAGCGCGGTCGATGAGCTCA